>CAMHNT010000016.1 GCA_946186535.1 uncultured Clostridia bacterium | reverse complement strand
CTTGCGCAAGTACTTTCAGAATTTAGCGATGATAATCTCAGTTCCAGTTCTGAGTCGAAAGTAATAGTAGCCATAAATTTGGGTATATTAAGCAACTTCTTGGATTCTCCCGAGGGAAACGGTTTTGCAAGGTTACGAGAATATGTTACTAACTGTCATGTGCTTGTTGAAGGAAGTTTTGATACTGTTGTTAATGAATCCGATACTTTTTTTCATGTGAATTTTGCCGATTATCATCTCTACAGGCTTAATAACGGAAGCGTAGATTCACCGTATATAAGCGAAATCCTCAACAAAGTTTTCGGTGACTCCCCGGAAAATCCTTTCTTTAAAACATATAAGAATGGGTGCGGTAAGTGTCCTTATTCCGAAAAGTGTCCTGTAAAGACAAATTTTGAATGTATGTGTGACGATACTTTCAGAACAGGTCTTATTCGCATATTGATAGAGGCAATTCTTAAGGATAAGCTTATTATATCAACGAGGGAACTGCTTAACTTCATATATGATATAACGGTTCATCCGGCGATCGTTTCCGACAAGTATAAAGGCGAATTTAAGACGGATTATTTACTGCCTAACCTTCTATATGACCATTCGGATTTATCCGATTTACTGTTTCATGTTTCAAGATATGATATGGTAAAAGCTCGTCGGGAAAGCTTGGATATAATCATTTCTTGTTATGTCAATGCTTTAAGACCGGTAGAAATGTACGACCGATATATTGCCCCAAGCGCGTGCAATTCTGCTGTAAAAAATCATCTAAATGATAGAGGTACACAAAGAGCAGGTTGTTCGGAGCTTAAGCTTTTTTTGAGATTGCTGAAATTAACTCCGACATCAAAATTTGACAATACGGAGAATGAAGAATACTACGATTATATAAAATATCTCTATGCGTCTGCAAGAGGAGACGGAAGTGTTATAAAACAATTATCTCAGAAGGTTAAAACATGTATTTACAAATGGAACGGATCCGAGGATAAAAAAAGAATCATACTCAGAGAAATTGATGATCTCTATACCCTGTCAACCGAATTAACCATTAATGCGGGAAAGGCAGAATCAAGATCAGATTGTACGGAAACCATATTTGATAAGTTTTCCGAAAAAATCCCGTTAAAATTCTCTGTAAACAGCGGCAGCATACAGAAAAACGAGGTGTTCTATATTGATTATGAACTGTATGAAATGCTTGTAAAAATCTATAACGGCTTCAAGGTTTCTTCCAAAGAAGCAAGCTATTATGCGGCTTTTTTTTCTTTTGTGAGGCATTTGATAACATACAGCAACTATAAAAAAGAAATTACAATAACATCTCATGAAAACTACAAGGCAAGGACATTCCAAATTGTTGACGACTCGGACGATGATGAGCATTACTATAGATTTGAGGAAGTGACGTAATGAGCGATTTTGTTTTTGATAACGATGCTTTTAATAAAAGCTACATACAAAACGGCAGCTTTAAGCATAACCCAACTGTGTTTAAACTTTTTCCTTATGTCACTTCTCCTTCAAATAAAGATTGGGATAGCTTCGATTATATTTTGGGGGCGTTCATACGTTATCTGAAAAGCAAGAAAAAAACAAAGGCTGTTGAGTATTCCGATGTTATTGATTCGGTACTTGAAAGAGTAACTATAGATAAGGAAACCGAGCGGGCAGCTTTCCGCAGGCTGATAGAAAAAGCGTATTTTGACGAAAGCGGCAGGCTTAAGTGTGATAATATTCATACTTACGAGTATTCGCAAAATAGCAGTACGGAGAATAAAATATCTGAATTTCTTGTTTCAGTGTTATGTGACAATGAAATTATTGAAGAATACATAAGTCAATGTAAAGACAGAAGTTCAAATCTGCTTGACCAAATACTAAACGAATCTCTTCCCGTACTTAACGATAACGATCGGAAAAGTGAATATTTCAATCTGAATCCCCGAATTCGTGAGCTTTTTACCGAGGATATTTGTTTTTTGCTTGAGAATGGTACGTTTAACGGCGAAGAAATAACAGAGTTGTTGTCGTATTATTACTTCTTCTATATAAGCCAAAGTATATTCAAGCTTGATAATTCACTTGAAAATAAAAGCCGTTCCGAGGAAAAACTATATTATTGTCTCTCTTGGGAGAAAACATCTCAAACTCGTAAATGCTATAATTACGGGTGGAAAAAGGTTGAACGTCATTTGGATTCGATGTTTTCGCACGCGATTCTGCTGGATATGCTTAATTTCATTAATTTTGGCAAGCAGTGCTGTTATGACGAAATGTATCGCATTTACGAAGATAGTGACAGTAAGGCTCGTGCGGATCTGTATCGCATGGTGTTTGACTTGAAAACAAAATACGAAACCGAGTATATCAAAGAAAAAAACATTCCGTTTGAAGCAGTACCTCAAAACGGCGATTTTTCGGTGCTGCTTAAAGCATTTCATAAAAGTATTAAAACACAGTTTTTATACTCCGATAACAGAAAGGCTGCAAGTGAACGATTCGGTAAGAAATTTTTTGTTTTTTCAAAAAATAATTTTCTGCAAAACAGAGGAAAAAACGGCTTGATGCTTGCGTTGGACGAAGAAAGAATAGTGCTTCTCACAAAGGTTGTTTTGAAGAACAGAGAGCAGATTAAGTTTAATGATTTATTGAGTGAGTTTGAGATTAGAGGAATATTCTTCGATAAATCGTCTAAAGAAGCATTGATAGAGTTTTACGATAAGCTTGGATTGATTGAGAAAAAGAGCGATAGTGGAGATGCGAAGTATGTTAAAGGAATTTTGTGATTACTTGGCTGAACAGGCAATACATTTCTTTGAAACCGTAACATATAAAGATGTCAACAAATATATTGTCAAGCTAGATAATCTGGAAGATGTTAAAAGCGTAAGTACAGCTTTAGCGTATATACTGAAAGCAAGCGGAAGACTAACACGATTTGTTTATGAGGATAGTCAGAGTGTAAGCCCGTATGAAACATTTTCGTTTTATTTAGCTAACGGGATCAGGGTTGTTGTAGTTCCCGAAATAGACATTCAGCACGCTTTTATGACAAGATTGAGAAACATTGACCTTTCCGGTATGTTTTTGTTTTTTATATGTTACAATCCTATCGACAGTATCGTTGGCGGAATGGAAGATTTGCAAAAAGAAGGTATGCCGTTCCATAAGAACGAGATTCTTGCGGACATACAGAAACGGTTGAAGAAGTCGAATCTCAATCAGTCGGAATGCGGTGTATTAAAAACGGTTTTGGAGCAGCAAAAGAAAAAGGATTCGCTGGACGATTATTCACTGCACGATTTTGAAAACATTCTTTCGGTTATATACCGTGATAAGTTTGTTGAAAGCGATTTCACTAAATTCGGTATGTTTTCAGATATGGAACTTATAGATACGATCGCTGACAGTGCTTCGGTTAAGAAAAGATGTACGGAAAATTATGAAGTGTATAAAGTAATAAATGACAGCGTAAAAATTGGAGATCCCCAAACCGATCTTGCCGGAAAACAGACAGATGGCTTCATCAAAAAAATAGAGCAAAATATCAAGACTTATGGTGCAGATGACTGGTCGCGCGGAATATCTTACGAAGACGTTTTGGAGGATCAGAAGAAGCTGACGGACGATAAAAATAAATTTGAATATCTTGGAACAACGGTTCGCAGAAATGGTGCGGATTTGATTAAGAACATCGAGTTCTTTGTAAGATCCGACGGCGACACGAGCGCGAAAAAGAAAAAACTGAATTTGCTTGTTCTTAACGATACGGAGCAAAAAGAGAGCTTCGATATTTGCGTGTCGTTTGCCGCTGTCGGAAAAAAGGACAGCATCGAAAAAGTTTTTGGATGCGACGCTGTATTTTCCGGAAAAAGCTTGCTTATAAGAGTAGAAAATGATTCGATTAAATTTGCAAGAGTAAAGCTAAAGAAAGAGCTTGGATACGAAATCAAGATTTGTGTGATTAACAGTACGCCTGATTTGTTTAGTGACTTTAGGTCAGATTATATTATTAAGCCAAAACAACAAGCAATCAAAAGCTCACTCGAAATATCGGTTGATAAGGAATTGATTGTTCTCAATCGCAAAGCACAAGACAAAAATTCCGACAATACTGAATCTGTCGTTTTAGAAGACGGTTTATCTATTCCCTATTTCAAGGATAAATCCATTGAGCTCGTTGTTGACGGAAATACCTACTCCGATGATAACAAAGTGCATTTCTTCCTGAAAATCGGAGATGAAGAATTACCTGTCGTATTTAATTGTTCTTCATCAATAAATGTAAGTATAACCGGATCGAGAATCGAACAAATGAAGCTCACAAGTGGTGAAAGCTTTAATTTTTATGACAACAGGCTTGCGTTCGGCACAGACAGCTATAATGCCAAAGAAAAACTGCGTGAAGCTCTGCAAACAGAGGCTTTTATGGTGAAGACACGCAGTATGTGCTGTGATGTTATTAATGCCGAAAACGACGAATTTACGGATAATCCGCTTGATGTTCCCGTAGATGTTCGTGAAGCGTACAACCGATTAATCGAATATTATTCTCAACGAGATACTCTGCCGAGTCTGGCGTATTATTCCGAAGAACTCAAGGAAATTGCTTCAGAGTATGTTGATACCGTGTTGCAAGCATTTAAAAGTGTAACACCGGGAGAATCTATTGACAAAAAGACAGAGAATGTATTGAGAATAGGCACCGTGCGTACAGGCGAAAGCATCGCTTTTTCTGCTTTGCACCCCATGAATATCGCCCATCAGCTGCTGCTGTCAAACGAAGAAGTCGGCGAAGAAATCAGCGAGGACGTTATAAAGAAAATAAATTCCGATAATCTGATTCCGTTTATAAGAAATAATTACGGTTCAACCTATGTTTGTGTAACGCAGGAAAGCGTTCCGCAGTGGTCGTATTATTATCCAAAAGATAAAAACAAATTTAACGGAAAAATGGGTTATGTACCAAGGCTTATTAAAGAGAAGATTATTCACTTTAACGCTCACTTTGGATATTTGTTTGACGGCATAGGAAATAATACGCTTATTATAAACGCGGTTAATTTAGGTGACTGTGAACAGCTGTTTGAGGGAATAATTGAATACTACAAATCCGAATTTGGTAAAAATCCGATGAACATTGATTTGTATGTTTACGGTGATGCTAATACCCGTACCGCGTTTGAGTATATGTCTTCAAAAACAGAATTTAAGAAGTTTTTGACTGACTGCGGTATCAAGGAGAACGGTAAACAGTATTCGGAAGTTGAGTTTTCAAATTATATTTTCGACCACTTGAAATATTATAAAAAGAGTTTGGACAGTGACAGTTATCATTATTGCCATTTAGCTTTCCTACAGATGGATCAAAAGGAAGAAGAAGCATTTTCAAATCGCGACAGCATCATCAGCGGAGTTATGCTTGACGGTTTAATGGCAGGAGTCACATCTATGTATTACGGTGACGGGAACGCTACAAATTCCGGCAAGTACCGAACAGGCTACGGCTCTAAATTTAATGTACACACATCTGCTGTAATAAGCTTGGCAGATTATTATAACGACTTGATGTATGTCTTTTGCAAAAGCGGCAATCCGTACAATCCTAAAAACTGTATGTCGACTTTTATAACAGACGAAACATCTCTTGTTATAGATAAAACTTACGCTGCATCTAATTGGGTTGTTTTCATTGATCCTAAAGTTGATCTGCACTACTTCCAGAACGAAAAGAATAAAGATGTAATGATAATTCATTACAGCGATCAGAAATCGACATCAAACGGTTATGATGCTATTACGGTAACAAAAAAGACGGAGCAGTATCAAAACGTCTTGAAGGCTTTCTTTTATACACAGCAAAGCGCATTTTCTTTAAGCGACATTTCGTTCGGAGAAGATTCCGTAAAAGCTGTAATAGATATGTTCAATGCTGTAAACGGTGAATGGCTGCTTAAGCTTATGTCAAAAGAGAGCAGCTTCAGAAAAGAAAAAATCAGTTTGCTCGCCGCAAGCAAGATTATGATGTATCTGCTCGGACAAAGCGAAGTTATATGGGTGCCTATTTCAATGGAGGAGATTATCCGTGTATCGGGAGCGGTCGGTTTGTCACAAAAGGACGGACTTTTTTCAGCGAAAAATCTCGGATTAAAGGGAGCAGCCAGCGATGATTTATTAATGCTCGGAATTGATGTATCCTCACAAGAGAACATCAAGGTGTATTTAATGCCCGTTGAAGTGAAAATCGGATACGGAGACACAAATCCCGTAGAAAAGGCAAAGCTCCAGCTTAAGAATACGAAAGATTTGCTTAAGAAATACTTGCGCAATGACAGTGGCAGTCCTCTTATGGCGAAGTTTTACAGGAACTTCTTTGTGCAGCTTGCTCTTGGAAGTATGGATAAAATCAATTTGTACAAGATCATGGATATTCAAGATTACGAAGGGATTCTTAATTCCGATATTCGCGGCAAGCTATTAAATGATGAATTTGAATTATCCGACGCTTTTTCCGAAAAACTCGGCGACGGAATTATAGTTGCTTTTAAGGAGAATGCGATAACCCGAGATGTTCACAAAGATGAAGACGCAACGGTTGTAAAGCTTCTTGAATCCGACTGTTACTGTGCTTTGGCAAAGACTGATGTTGCAGATTTTGTATATTGGCTTGATATGATGACAAGCCTGCAGAATTTCAGGAGCTTTTTGTCGAGCGTAGTGAGTACAGCGGATAATAATACGCAGTTGGCAAACAACACTGACATTTCTTCAACCGAAACGAATTCTTATTCAAGCGAATCGGAAGCAGACGGTAATACATTATCGGTAAATGACGATGTTGATGTGTCGGATAATCCCGTAACCGCAGCTGATTCTGACGGAATGAAAATACTGTTTGGAACAGATGTGAACTATAATAAGGGGCTTTACTGGTACCCGAATGACACGGAGAGAATAATGCATCCCAACACCGGAATTATCGGCACAATGGGAACAGGAAAAACGCAGTTTACAAAATCACTGATTTATCAGCTTGTCAAGGAGCAGAATAACAATCCTGGTGGTCAGCCTTTAGGTATTTTAATTTTTGATTACAAGGGCGATTACAATAAAAACAAAATCGATTTTGTTAATGCAACGGGTGCTAAGGTTTATGAGCTGTATCATCTGCCTTTCAATCCTTTTTCGATCCCGACAAAAGGAAATTTGAAACCGGCTTTACCGATGCATATAGCAAGCACATTTCGCGAAACAATTACCAAGGCATACGGACTGGGCGCAATTCAAGTTGATGCGCTTAAGGACTGCATAATGCAGGCATACAGCAATAAAGGCATTGAAAAAAATGACAAATCAACGTGGGATAAAACTGCACCAACGCTTAATGATGTGTACAACGTCTACTGTGAGAGTGACAGCTTTAAAAAAGACAGTCTGAACGCCGCATTGTCTGAACTTATTGATTTTGAAATATTTGAGCCGGATCCGACAAAGGTGGTTTCGCTGTTTGATTTTATCGACGGGGTGACAGTAATTGATCTTTCGGGATATGATCCTTCTATACAAAACCTCATTGTTGCAATAACGCTTGATCTGTTCTATTCGCAAATGCAGGCTAACGGACACAGCTCGATTGACGGCAAGCTCAGGCAGCTCACAAAATTTATTCTTGTGGACGAGGCTGATAATTTCCTAAAAGCCGGTTTTTCTTCAATCAGAAAAATTCTGAAAGAGGGCAGAGAATTCGGCGTCGGAACAATTCTCTCTACTCAGTTCCTGACGCATTTTTACACTTCTGATGACGACTATTCAAAGTATATATACTCGTGGATTGTTCATAATGTTGCGAATTTGTCTCTAAAGGATATTAAAAATCTATTTAATACAACTTCAAAAGCTCAGGAGGAGGAGCTTTTCAACTTGATAAAAGTACTGCAAAAGCATCACAGTTTTGTAAAGTTCGGGGATTCCTCAAAACCATATTACATAAAAGACCGTGCTTTTTGGGAGATACTAAAGGAAGAGAATCAGTAATAATAGTTACAGGGCAGCTTTTCAAAACTGCCCTGTATTTTTTTGAAAGTCTATTGACAAAAAACGACGGATGGCTTATACTTAAGTAGAAACATAATATACTTAAGTATATTCAAAAGAGAGGGGGCTAAGCAGTGTTTGAATATCGGTTTCCGGCTGTAAAAGGTGTACAAGCAGGGCGCGAGTATTACGTCTCGATGATACCGCTAAAAATTTTACATAAAATATTCATATCCGATGATGACGATGTGGTCAGTCCCGAATTTAGAGCACAGCGGAGATTGAATGAGACGCGTATTCCCGTCATTAAGGATTATATTCTCGAAAATCCCGATTCTTATGTTTTTTCCGCCCTTTCGGCTTCGATAGATGGAAGATTCCGTTTTGTTCCTTATGAGGAAAACGGTGAAATCGGAATTCTTGAAATTGATTTGGATACTAATTTCTTGATTAACGATGGTCAGCACCGAAAAGCCGCTATTGAAGAAGCAATCAAAGAGAAACCGACATTGGGTGAAGAGACTATTTCGGTTGTGCTTTTTGAAGACAAGGGATTGTCAAGAAGCCAGCAGATGTTTACAGACCTTAACAAGCATGCGGTGAAAACATCAAATTCAATAGCCACCTTGTATGATTCCAGAGACCCCATAGCGGTTATGACTAAACAGGTTATTACCGAAATACCTTTTTTCAATATGTTTACTGACAAAGAAAAGGATAATCTTGGGAAAAATTCATCAAAGCTTTTTACCTTGAATAATATTTATAAAGCGAACAAACGCATTCTAAGCAGGGTCGATGATATTACCGATGAGGATTTGGAGTTTTTGTGTTCGTATTGGAAAGCTATTGTTGGAAATATAGTTGAGTGGCAGGAGCTTCTTCGCAAAGAAATATATAAGAACGAGTTAAAACAGCATTACATTCTATGCTTGAATGTCACTATTTCTGCTTTCGGAAGACTGGGTGCTTATTATTATCGGAATCGCAGCGTAGACTATAAAAAAGATTTGAAAAAATTAAAAAAAGTAAATTGGTCAAGGGATAATTTGGAAGATTGGGGAGGACGCGCTATAGGGGAAAATGGAAAAATTCTCACAAGTGAAACATCGGTTGTCCTTATCTGCAATAAACTGAAAATGATACTTGGTATTACTCTGTCCGACTCGGAGAATAAAAAGGAATCAGAGGTAAATAATACATAAATAAAAAAGCGCCGATGACCGGAACTCATCGACGCTTGCGGCAGGATAGACCTGCGTTTATCGCACCATAATTTTACTACACTTATGCATAGAATGTCAATATCTGTAACAGTATTGGCATTAGTTTAGTGCGTCTATCCACCCAAAACAAAAATCAGAACGGAGAATAGGCGTGCAGGTAAACAAAATTAAAATGAGACAGGGCAGATTGTGTTCGTATAACCCGTTAGATATTCAAGGAGTATATATTGATAATATATATCATGATGTTGGAGACGTGTATGACTATATAATCAAAACAGGCGAAAAGATATATGTTGGCGACAGCTGTGAGGTACATCTTATCGGTGTTATTGCGTTGAACGGAAAAAGGTACCTTCGAACAGCACCAAATAAAACGTTTGTTGATGATTTACTCAAATTGCCTCGGGAATAAGCATAAGTGTCAGTATCCGTAATAGGTGATCTATGTGTCCGAAAATATATCATGCAGCAGAGAAACAACAATAACAAAAACTACAATAGAGGGACTGAAAGAAACAGTCAGGAATTTATATCTTGCGGATGAAATCCCTTGGGTGATCGGCTATTCTGGAGGAAAAGACAGTACAGCCGCACTACAATTAGTTTGGCTTTCTTTAAGAGAGCTTCCGAAAGAAAAACTTAATAAAACAGTCCATATTATAAATACAGATACACTTGTCGAGTCTCCCGTTGTTGCAAAATGGGCGCAAAATTCTTTGCTAAAGATGGAAGAAACAGCCGAGCGAGAAGAACTGCCTTTTGTAACACACCGATTAACGCCTAAAGTAGAAAATACATTCTGGGTTAATCTTCTGGGAAAGGGTTATCCTTTTCCCAGGAAAAAATTTCGTTGGTGTACAAGCCGTATGAAAATCCTCCCTGTAAACGATTTTATTAAAGAAAGAATTGCTCAATACGGAGAGATTATTCTTGTTTTGGGAACAAGAAAATCGGAAAGCGTAAACAGGGCGAAAACGATGGCGTATTACGAAAAACTTCGTGTCAGAGAACTTCTCAGCCCTAATCCCACGCTCGCCAACGAACTCGTTTTCTCACCGCTTGAAAATTGGAACAATAATGACGTGTGGCTGTTTTTAATGCAGTATAAAAATCCGTGGGGATATGACAATAATGACTTGCTGACGATGTACAGAGGTGCAACGGAAGACGGCGAATGCCCGATGATGGTAGAAGCAGGCCTGCCAAGCTGCGGGAAAAGCAGATTTGGGTGCTGGGTTTGCACAATGGTGGAACAAGACAAGTCTATGGAAGCCATGATCGCAAATGATTCAGAAAAAGAATGGATGACACCTTTGTTGGAATTCCGCAACGAAATCGGACAGGAGCGTATTGACCGTGACCGCAGAGATTTTCGAAAAATGGGAGGATTTCTTCAAGGCTATAACGGTCGGTTGAGCCACGGGCCTTACAAAAAGGAGATCCGCGAAAAATGGCTGAGACAGCTGCTTGAACAGCAGGTGAAGATAAACGAGAATTGCCCGGAAGATTTTGATTACATAGAGCTTATTTCGATACCCGAGCTTGTGGAAATCAGGCGTATTTGGGTTAGTGAAAAACATGAGTTTGAAGATACGCTTCCCAGAATATATGAAGAAGTAATGGGAAAATCGTTTCCCGACAATTCGCTAATCAGACCGGAATCCTTTCAGGAGCGAGAATGGGATATCTTGAAAGAAGTTTGTGAAGAATACCCCGAAAAAGAACTTCTTTTTGAAATGATGTACTCATTGGTTGATTTGGAAGCCGGGTCAAACTCTATGAGCAGCCGCAAAGGATTAAAAGCAGAGTTGGAAAAAGCTATTAAGCGTAATTGTTATGATAACGAATCCGATGCGGAAAAGTACTATCTCGACACAATAAAACGAAAAAAAGAATTCGGCGGAGCGTATAAAACCGATGCCTTGGTAATGGACGAATCCGCAGACGAGTTGACAGAGGAATCTTAATGGTTATCAAAAGATTATCAATGTATAATTTTGGCGTTTACGCTAAGGAAAACATTATAGAATTAAACACGAAGAAGCCCGTTGTTCTAATAGGCGGACTCAACGGACGGGGAAAAACTACGATTCTTGAAGCGATTTTACTTTCATTGTACGGATCAAATTCATTTGCTTTTACCGAGAGTAAGTATAAAAGCTACGGAGAATATCTGCGCGCCCATATCAATTTAAGCGATAACAGCGGTGAAAGCTACTTAGAGCTTGAAATCCAAATGAAAGAAGAAACAGACAATAATACATACAGAATTCGCAGATCATGGAACAATCGCAAGAAAAAGATTAATGAATGTATTGAAGTTTATAAAAACAATATTTGTGATACATTTCTTGCAAAAAACTGGATGATGTTTATCGAAAGTGTGCTTCCGAGCGCGCTTTCAACCTTTTTCTTTTTTGACGGTGAAAAAATTGCCGAGATAGCAGAAAACGATACAGGACTTCAAATGAAGGAGTCGATTAAGGCGCTTCTCGGAATCAATGTTTTGGATACCTTGGGATCTGATTTGAAGAAAATAGCAAAGGAACTCACGGGCGACAGTTCTGATAATGTTGACGAACTGACATTAAGGAAACTGCGTGCAGAAAAAGAAGCTACCGAGGAACATCTCAGAAATGTAGAAGGACAAATTAACGAAACGGAAAGCAGAATTGCCGCTGTACAAAAGAAACTGAACAAAGAGAGAAATCGCTTTGAAGAAAAGGGCGGGGATATAGTCAGAAATGCGATGAATCTGTATTCCAAACAGTCTGAAAATAATGCTGCGTTAGAGGAGATAAATAAACAGATTGATGTGGCGACGGCAGCACAAATGCCTTTGATGCTTGTTATGCCGCTTTTGAAAAATATTTTGATACAGTCCGAAACCGAACGTGATGCTGCGAGAAAAAGAATTGCCGCTCAAACCATTAGTGAACTGTTTGATTTATTCAGTCAAACAAAATCATCTTCCAACGAAGAATTGGAAGGTTTTATAGCCTATGTGAAAGAGACAATGTCGGATACGCTGCCCGAAGCATATTTTAACCTGTCCGATATGGCAAATTATCAGCTTCAAGCGTTGACCAGTTTTGAATTGTCGAAGCTTTCCGTTGAAATTAAAGAACTGATTGACAGAAAAGCTGCAATACAAAAACGAAATGATGAAATATCCGAATATCTTTCCATAGATATTGACGAGAAAGCAGTCAGCAGAATATACGGTCGTATCAAAAAGCTTGAATACGAATTGGCTGATTTGGAAGCGCAGCTTGAAAATTTAAAAAGCAAGCATAAAACTGCCAATGGGAACTATCTTCAAAAAAAATCTGAGTTTTCACAGTTTGTGGAGAAAACATTGTATGCATTTGAAAAAAGCGATGAAAGAAAACGAATGCTGAGTTTTACTTTGCTTGCGGAAGAAGTGAATGAAAAATATAAAATAGCGCTGCAAAGAGCAAAGGTGCAGAATCTTGCGGATACTATGACCGAGTGCTACAAGAAACTGTTTGGAAAGAAAAATCTGATATACAAGATCACGATGGATTATGAAACGTTGGATTATCATTATCTTGACAGCAGCGGAAATGAAATTCATAAGACATCACTGTCGGCAGGAGAGAAACAGCTTATGGTTATTTCAATGCTATGGGCTCTTGCTTTGTG
This sequence comes from uncultured Clostridia bacterium, assembly GCA_946186535.1. Taxonomy (GTDB): domain Bacteria; phylum Bacillota; class Clostridia; order Oscillospirales; family Acutalibacteraceae; genus RUG592. The sequence continues at coordinate 2,439 of CAMHNT010000016.1, read as the reverse complement.
TTCAAAGAAAAAGCTGCCTGTTATTATTGACACTCCGATGGCGCGATTGGATTCCATACACAGACGTGCTCTAATTGAAAGATATTTCCCGTTCGCAAGCGATCAAACTATTATACTGTCTACCGATTCAGAGATCTACGGGGATTATTATAAACTGTTAAAGAAAAACTCGAGCAATCAGTTTACACTTGTTTATGATGAAGAAGGGAAATGCTCATCTATCCGAACAGGCTACTTTGAGGAGAATGACGAATGATAATTAATCAAATCAGATTATCAAATAAGAACAAAGAAAAATTGTCTCGGCTCAAGGCAAAAACAGGTATTCAAAATTGGAATATACTGTGCAGATGGGCATTTTGTTATTCTTTAAGTGAAGGAACGGTTCCTGCCAATATTCCGATTGAAGCAGACAGCAATCTGGAAATGTCGTGGTACACTTTTGCAGGTGAGTATCACGAAATCTACGAAGCACTAATTAAAGAATGGTGCAGAGAAAAGGGCTTAAGTACCGATAATGAAACCATAGCTAAATATTTTAAGCTGCATCTCGATAGAGGAATCGGTTATTTGACAGGCACAAATTTCATAAAAAACCGCGATGATTTAGTAAATTTGGCATTGAAGGCGGATATTAAAAATGGCGATTTATCTTGATTATAATGCATCAACTCCAGTACACACGGAAGTATTGGAAACTATGATTGATGTGTACCGTAAGAAATTCGGAAATGCAGACAGCAGGACGCATGTATTCGGTGACAGCGCACGTCAAGCCGTAGAAAAAGCAAGAAGTAGTATTGCAGAACTCCTTAATGTGAAAAGTACGGAAGTCTTTTTTACAAGCGGAGCTACCGAAAGCGACAATATAGCAATACTTGGATTAAAAGAATACGCTGATAAAACTGGAAAAAAGCACATTGTAACAACTTCAATCGAACATAAGGCTGTTTTGCAGCCTGTCAAAAAGCTTGAGTCACAAGGCTTTGATGTGACATATATCAATCCCGACAGCAGCGGATCCGTTAGTTCAGAAGATGTAATAAACGCTGTGCGAAAAGATACTCTGCTTGTAAGCGTGATGCACGTCAACAATGAAACCGGAATCATTCAGCCGGTAAAAGAAATCGGAGATTACTTGTCCGATACAGATGTACTTTTTCACATTGATGCAGCTCAAAGCTTTGGAAAAATGATTTCGGAAATTCGCGGCTTAAAATATGATATGTTATCTGCAAGTGCCCATAAGATGTATGGACCTCAGGGCGTAGGTGTTTTGGTCTTGAGAAAAAAGCATTATCGTTTGCCGCCTGTTACCCAAATAATGTACGGTGGAAATCAAGAACACGGACTGCGGCCGGGAACGCTGCCTACTGCACTTATTTCAGGATTTGGAAAGGCAGCTGAGCTGGCACATTTAAACTGTGCGAATTATTGGGAAAAGTATAAAACTAACAAAAATAAAATTCTCGAAATAATTAATCGATCCGGTGTAAGTTATACAATAAACGGAGATCAAAATGTATGTATTCCAAGCACATTAAATATATCTTTTACCGGAGTGAATTCTGAAGCATTGATGTTGGCAGCGCGAAACTACTGTGGCGTATCAAATGGTTCTGCCTGCAATTCATCAAACTATGCTCCGAGCTATGTATTAACCGCTATGGGGTATGATCTGGAACGAATACAATCGTCAGTTCGTATTAGTTGGGGATGTGATACTATTCCCGATAGTGAATTTCTTCATTTAATATCTTCCGTAAAGTCATTGCAGTAATGTGATAATTAAGAATTACGATTGTTCATACGATTCGCTGAGAGCATTTTCGAACGGATAAAGCAGAAAAACTATTCTGCTGTTCTTAATGGATATGATTGAGAACTTGTGGTTCTGGAATTTGATTGCGACGTAAAGACAAAGCTTCTTCATGGAAAATATTCAAACAATAGATATTTCATAAACATACTCGTAGACCTCTCCCTCTGGGAAGGACTGCGAGTTTTTTGTTCGTATCTTTTTTGCTGAGTTAAGGTAATATAAAATATTTCGCGCCTTCCCCTCTGGCTTCAAAAATGGTATAATGGAGCCACAAGCAATTCTCTGGATTATTCTAGACCATTTGATACTAATCTTCAATAAAACGCTTTAATTCCTAAATGAACATTAGTATAACTCCCTCCGTCACGGCAAACGGCAGAGCCGTTCACCGTGCCACCTCCCTCAAAGAGGGAGGCGGTGCAATTTCATAGTTCTTGCGTATTGAGTAAGATAACAGCAGAAAGAATAACTCCCGAATCGCACAAGGCTCCCTCTCCGAGGGTGCGGGTCTCCTGCGGAGAACTCTGTGCAGCTGCGGTTTTCGAGGCAGCATATACATGCACCATAAATGCCAATTTTGCCTCTATCGTTAAAGAGTGCAGACCCTGTGTGCATCA
>CAMHNT010000015.1 GCA_946186535.1 uncultured Clostridia bacterium | reverse complement strand
GTGCCCTTGGGGTACTTTTTGAAAAAAGCTGGACAAAAACTTTAACTGTCCTATTAAAACTTCTTTATGCAATTTTCAAATTTGCTCATTTATAGATTAAAGCTATCTTTCGTTAGACAGGAGTAAAAAATGCAAAATCCCAGATATTTAGCCTTTAAGGCGTTATGCAAGGTTGAGAGCGAAAATTCATATTCGAATCTTACTCTTGACTCATTTCTGAAAAATTCGGATCTGGATCCGAGAAATTCAGCGTTTGCTTCAATGCTGTTCTACGGAGTTCTCGAGAAGAAACTCTCGCTTGATTATATAATCCGTACGTTTTCGTCAGTACGTCTGAAAAAGATCGAGACGAAAACTCTCATAATTCTGCGAATGGGAATTTATCAGATGGTTTTCATGGACAAGGTTCCCGATTCGGCGGCTGTCAACGAGGCTGTGAAGATATGCAAAAAAGAAAAGCTATATCATTCAAGCGGTTTCGTGAACGGACTGCTCAGAAGCGTATCACGATCGGAGGAACGTTTTCCGCTCCCCGACAAGAGCGACATGAAAAAATATCTTTCGGTTAAATACTCCTGTCCCGAAGATATTGTTTCTCTCTGGATATCGGACTACTCGGCGGAGACTGCCGAAAAGATTCTTGAAAGCCTTTCGGGAAGACCTCCGATTTACGCCAAGGTCAACACTCTTAAAATATCCCGTGAACAGCTTATGGAAAAGCTTGAAAATGAGGGAGTTTCGGCGGAGAGCGTTGAGTGTCTCGATACGGCGGTGAAACTGAAATATTCAGGATCGGTATCGGAGCTTAAAGCTTTTAAAGAGGGATTTTTACATATCCAGGATCTGTCCTCGCAGATCTGCTGTGAAATGCTTTCGCCGCAAAAGGGCGATGTGATATCCGATGTCTGTTCCGCTCCCGGCGGCAAGGCTTTCAATATAGCCGAACGTCTGGGCGGCGTCGGAAAGGTGAATTGCTATGACATTCACGAACATAAATTAAAACTGATAAAAAGCAGTGCCAGACGGCTTGGCATTGATAATATAGAGGTCGGAAAGAGGGACGCTCTGAGCGATGAGTCTCTGGAAATGTCCGACAGGATACTTTGCGACGTTCCGTGTTCGGGACTCGGAATTCTCAGGAGAAAGCCCGAGATAAGGTACAAGACAGACACAGGAGCGGATTCGCTTCCGGATATCCAGTACAGGATACTTGAGAATTCGGCGAAATATCTGAAAAGCGGCGGTATACTAGTTTATTCAACCTGTACGCTTCACAGGGCGGAAAACGGCGGCGTTGCCGATAAATTTCTCGATAATCACCCGGAGTTCGAGCCGTATCCTATCGTTCTGCCGCCCGGCATAAGTCGCACGATAGACGAGCCTGAAAATCAGCTTACGCTGTTTCCTCAGACCAACAATACCGACGGATTTTTTATAAGTGTTATGAAAAAGAGGTGAGACCGTGAAGGATATAAAATCATATTCGTTAACCGAGCTTGAGGAAGAATTCAAAAACGAACTGTCGCTTCCAAAATTCAGGGCGAAGCAGGTTTTTAAGTGGCTCACGCTCGGTGTGAAGACCTTCGACGAAATGACGGACCTTTCAAAGGAATTGCGTAACAATCTTAGTAATACTTATTACATCTCTGTTGCAAACATTGAAAAAAAACTCGTTTCGGTTTATGATAAAACAGTTAAGTATTTATTTAGATTCAATGACGGCGAATTTGTCGAAAGCGTTGTTATGAATTATCACCATGGATATACGATCTGTATTTCAACTCAGGTCGGCTGTAAAATGGGATGTACATTCTGTGCAACTGGCAAGAGCGGATTTTCAAGAAATCTTACCCCTTCGGAAATGCTGTCCCAGATCCAGTCGGCTCAGAACGATCTGGATATCAGAATTTCCAATATCGTTCTTATGGGTATGGGCGAGCCGCTTGACAATTACGACAACGTGGTTAAATTTCTGAAGCTTGTTTCGGCTGATGAGGGACTTAATATAGGTATGCGCCATATTTCCCTTTCAACGTGCGGACTGGTCGACAGAATATATGATCTCGAAAAGGAGAATTTTCAGCTCACTCTTTCGGTTTCACTCCATGCGCCGAACAATGAAATAAGGAGCCGGACAATGCCTGTCAACAAAAGATATCCCGTTGAGGAGCTTCTGAAAGCCTGCCGTCACTATGCGAATGCGACGGGGCGGAGGATATCGTTTGAATATGCGATGATAAGCGGCGTTAACGATACGGACGAATGTGCAAGGGAGCTTGCGAAGCGTCTTAAGGGAATGCTGTGTCACGTAAACCTCATACCGGTCAATTCGGTCGAGGGCACAGGCTATATAAAAAGTAAAATCGAAAGGCAGAAAGCCTTCATAAATATTCTCGGAAGATCGGGGATCACCGCAACTGTCCGCCGCACACTCGGCTCGGATATCAATGCGTCCTGCGGTCAGCTGAGGAGAAATACACTTTCGGTTGAATCATAAGGCAAAGGAGGAGTAAAATTTGCAGATATTCTTTAAGACCGACGTAGGTCTGGTCAGAAGCTGTAACCAGGATTCCTGTCGTTACGGAAATTTTTCGGACAGCAGTGCATGGTCTGTCGTTTGTGACGGTATGGGCGGCGCAAACGGCGGAAGTGTCGCAAGTTCAGAGGCTGTGGATGAAATCAGCAGCGTTCTTTGTGAAAACTTTAAGTTCGAAATGTCCGACGATGAGCTGAGAGAGCTGATGGAGTCAGCGGTTCAGTCCGCTAACGGCAAGGTTTTCGCCATGTCTTGTGAGTACGAAAATCTGAGAGGAATGGGAACTACGGTTGAGCTTGCCGTCATCCGTGACGAGAAGCTTCATGTCGTTCACGCAGGCGACAGCCGTGTTTATTTTATTAAAGGCGACGAGATTCTTCAGGTGACGACCGACCATTCGCTCGTTCAGCAGATGGTTGACAGGGGTCAGATCACGCCGGAGGAGGCGAGAGTCCACCCCGGAAAGAATTTTATCACAAGAGCGCTCGGCGTCGAGGATACGCTTGAGGTTGATTATCTTAGTCATTCGTTTGAAAAGGGCAGTATCGCTCTTATGTGTTCGGACGGACTGAGCAATTATTTTGAAGATAAAGAGATACTCGATATTATAAACAGAACGCCTCGTGAAAGGCTTGCGGAGGAGTTTGTTGAGCTTGCGAAGGAGCGGGGAGGCAGTGACAACATCACTGTTGCTATTCTGATTAACGAGTAAAAATGGGAGAAGGAGAGAAAGTTATGGCGGATAAGTATGTCGGCAAAAGGCTTGACGGCCGCTATGAAATCGGCGAAGTGATCGGCGAAGGCGGTATGGCTGTTGTTTACAGCGCTTGGGATATAGAAGATCAGATACCTGTTGCCATAAAAATTCTCAGAGATGAGTATTTGGGTAATGATGAGTTTATAAGAAGATTCAAGGACGAATCAAAGGCTATCGCTGTTCTGTCACACAAGAACATAGTCAAGGTTTATGACGTAAGCTTTGGTGACAGAATTCAGTATATTGTAATGGAGTACATTGACGGAATCACTCTCAAGGATTATATTGAGAAGAAGGGTTCGCTTGACTGGAAGGAAGCAATTCATTTTGTGCTCCAGATTTTAAAGGCATTACAGCATGCACACGACAAGGGTATTATTCACCGTGACGTGAAGCCGCAGAATATTATGCTTCTCGAGGACGGTACTATCAAGGTCACAGACTTCGGTATTGCACGTTTCTCGAACAACACGACCAGATCGATGACAATGACAAACAAGGCTATCGGCTCGGTTCATTATATTTCGCCCGAACAGGCAAGAGGCGAATCGACCGACGCAAAGTCGGATCTGTATTCTTTGGGCGTCATGATGTATGAGATGCTCACGGGAAAACTTCCGTTTGATGCGGATAACGCCGTTTCCGTCGCTATCATGCAGCTTCAGTCAGACCCCGAGCCTCCGAGAAAGCTTAACCCGGATATCCCTGTGGGTCTTGAGGAAATCATAATCAAGACGATGCAGAAGGAACCGAAGAAGAGATATCGTTCGGCTGCCGAGATGTACAGCGATCTCGTGAAGTTCAAGAAGAATCCTTCAATAAAGTTCAATTTCAACTACGACGAGGTTGAGGAAGAGCCTGTGAAGCCAGTAATCAACACGGTGAAGACTCTCGAAAAGGATTCGTCCTACAATGATGATGAAGATTGGGAGGACGACATCGACGAGGATGAGAGAAAAACCTCTCCGGTAGTTCAGATAATTATCGGTTCGGTGGTTGCCTTCATTTCGGTTGTGCTTGTGTTCCTTGTTCTTGCTGTTTTCAAGGGCTTCAGCAACAACTCAACGACAGACGTTCTCGTGCCGAATCTCATCGGCCTTAACTTTACGGACGTCAACAAGGATAAGGTAACTTACAACTTCAAATGGGACGTTACGAATGTTTACGATGCGGACAAGCCGCTTGATATTATTATCAGCCAGAGTCCTCAGCCGTCCGAAAAGAAAATCAAAGAGGGCTCGACGATTCAGATCGTCGTAAACTCCGAGGAAACTACGATAAACCTTCCGAACGTTGACGGCAGAACGAAGGACGACGCAGTTCAGAAAATCAAGTCCGTAAACCTTGTTCCCGAGGTTCTCATGGTGCTCGACAACCAGACTGCCGAGGGCTACGTTAAACAGACGTATCCGCCGTCCGGAAGCAAGATCACGATCGGTTCTTCAGTCAAAATTTATGTCAGCAAGAAGGCAGGCGAATCAAAGGTTGAGGTTCCGAATCTCGTAGGACTTACTCTTTCCGAGGCTCAGTCAAAGCTCGTTGAGGTTGGACTTACCTACAACGGATATGAATATATGGAGAGCACGGTTGCAAAGGATAAGATCGTTGCTCAGAATCCGCTCCGCGGCGCAAAGGTAAGCAAGGGCACGAACGTTTCCGTAATCCTTTCCGAGGGTCCGCCGAGAAATGTTTCGCTTTCGCAGACAGTCGACCTTCCTTCCGATATTGCCTCCTCGGTTAAATTCGAGGTTATCATTGACGGTGAGGTAGACGCTTCGTATACAAAGTCAATTGTTCCTAAGTATGCAAGACAGTATACGCTTACGGTTACAAGAATGAGCACGGTTGGTTCTCTCCAGGTAGTTGTAGCTCTTAACGACCAGACATATCGTGTTTATAATTTCGATTTTGCAAACAACACCGTTACAACGCTTGAGTCATACAACTTCCATCTCGATACAGATGAAACGACGGATTCCGATACCGAATCCGAAACTGAGAGCATTGTTTCTGAGGTGACTTCGTCCGAGGAATCAGAGGAACCATATGAGGAAGAACCGTATGAGGAAGAACCGTATGAATCCGAACCGGAATATGACGAGCCATCGGAGCCTGATTTTGATCAGGATGACGAAACCGGCAATTCGGGCGACGACGAAGGAGAATATTAATGGAGAGGGTTGAAACCCTTGACGGCATTATATTAAAATCAATCGGCGGTTTCTATTATGTAGAAGCCGCCGAAAAAGTATATGAATGCAAGGCAAGAGGTAATTTCAGGAACAAAGGCTTTAAGCCTGTCGTCGGGGATAGGGTTAAAATTACCGTTCCCAAAAGCGGATACTGTGCAATCGAGGAAATTTATGACAGGAAAAACAGCATAGTAAGACCTCCGCTGGCAAATATAGATACACTTATTATCGTTGCATCGACCTGCGACCCTAATCCGAATATGCTCGTTATCGATAAGATGACTGCGGCGGCAGTAATCAAGGATATCACGCCTGTGATAGTATGGTCAAAATCGGATTTGAAATCTCCGGAGGAATTTAAAGCGGTCTATGATTTGTCGGGAATCAGAACGATAGAATTTTCGACTGAAGACAGCAGAGGTCTTGAAGAGATACGTTCTCTTCTGAGCGGAAAGGTCACGGCTCTGACGGGAAACTCGGGCGTAGGAAAATCGTCGCTTCTCAATGCGCTTTTCCCTGATCTGGAGCTTGATACGGGCGATATCAGCAAAAAGCTCGGAAGAGGCCGCCACACAACACGTTCGGTTGAGCTGTACAAATTCGGCGACGGTTTTGTTGCGGATACTCCCGGCTTTTCTACGGTGGATCTTCAGAGATACGAAATAATCGAAAAGGAAAATCTGAAATTTGCATTCCCGGAATTTGAGGAGTATTTCGGAAAATGCCGGTTCAATTCGTGCAATCATCTTTGTGAAAAGGGCTGTGCGATTGTTGAAGCGGTCGAAGAGGGAAAGATCAGCAAGTCACGTCATGACAGCTTTGTAGCTATGTACAACGAGGTAAAGGATCTGAAAAAATGGTAGTCAAACGCTGCGTCATAGTCTCGGCTTCACCTGATTCTGACAGTGAATTTATTAAATCGCATATATCGGGCGATGACTTTGTTATTTGCGCAGACGGCGGTGCGGACAAGCTTATTCCTACAGGAATAATTCCCGATCTTATCATAGGTGATTTTGATTCGTCGGGTAAATCCGACTACTTCAGGGACACAGAAGTGATAACGCTTCCTGTGATGAAGGATGATACCGACACTCAGCATTGTGCGGAAGCTGCAATGGACAGAGGCTTTAAAAACATTCTTTTCTTAGGTGCAACAGGAGGACGTCTCGACCATACATTGGCAAATCTGTCGGTTTTGCTCTACCTGAAAAACAGGGGCGCAAAGGGAAGAATTGTCGACAAATACAGCGATATTTCCCTTTTGGAAAACGGTGATAACAAACTCTTTGGCGCAAAGGGCAAAACAGTTTCGGTGATGCCGTTTGTTTCGAAGGAAGTAACGCTGTCGTATGAGGGGATGCTGTATCCGCTTAAGAATCAAACGGTCAGCGCCGAATATCCATTCACAATCAGTAATATTGCGGAAGCGGATGAGGTGACGGTTACACTTCATAAAGGAGAGGCATTGCTTATTATTTCGAATGATTGATACAATGAAACAGCCCTGTCGCTAATTCTGCGGCAGGGCTGCTGTCGATTCCGATATTCACACTTTCTCCGGATTTGTATATTATATAATAAACAAATTCCATAGGGGGTGAGGTAAAATGTGCCGCAATAATTGCAAATGGAAATGTGCGCTGTTCTTCGGATTGGGACTGATAGTTTCGTCATTCTGTGAAGGGGGCTTCGCACTGTTTCTCGTCGGCATTGCAGTGATAATTTTATCGTTTGCCCTCAAGGCAAAATAACAGGAGGAATGTTTTATGAAATTTATTGTAATCGATAACCCAAAGTTTTTCGGATTTATTCTCAGACGAATGTTCAGAATAAAAAAGCTGAAGGAAGAAGCGACATGACACCAGAGCGATACATAAGGGAGCGAAAGCTCCCTTTTTTTACTTCTGTTCCGGATTTTAACGGTGATGCGAAGCCGGAAAAAGTTTCGCCAAGCCTTTTCAAAGGCTTGCAGGTCAAGGGCAGCGCCCTTGCGGGATTTTAAGGGCGGAGCCCTTAACTAAACGTTACTCCTTTACTTACCGTCTATTTTATTCCTGATCTGCTCAAAAGTAACACCGTACTTAACGGCGATATCCCTTGCGTAGCTCACGCCCTGCGGAGGAGCTATCGAAACCTTGAACGACCTTGCGCCGTTCTCAACTCCGGTCACAAGACTTTGCACCTTGCTTGTGTCTTCGGCTTCGCTGTTAAGTGTATCGAGATGTCTTGCAAGCTCATGCATATGAGTGTTGAATATAGTTCTTGTTCCTACATATTTCATAGCTTTTACTACGTCCTTCGCTATATAAAGCCCCTCCGCAACATTTGTGGTCGCAAGACTTTCATTGAATAGCAGAAGACTCCTGTCGGTTGCCATATTGAAAATTTCCGCAATTCTCTGAGATTCCTCTCCGAGACGTCCCAGATCGACCGTATCGTTTTCATCGGCAGGGAAGTGGGTGAAAATATTGTCGCAGGGACTGAACCTGAATGACTTTGCAGGAATGTAAATCCCGTTCTGTGCGAGCAGAAACGCAAGTCCGACAGCCTGAGTGAACGTTGTTTTTCCGCCCCGGTTAGGTCCGGTCATGATGTATATTCTGCCTTTGTCAGAAAATTCAAAATCGTTGCCCACTATATTTATGTCCTCGCCCTCGGCAGCTTTTATTGCAAGTTTCAGATTGTATATTCCCTCTGTGAAAAGCTCTCTGTCTTTTGTCGGAAGAACCTCCGCTTTGCAGAGAGTCAGTCCTTTTGCCTGCATTTTTTCTATAAGCTCCGCCCAGCGGATATAGAAAATAATTTCCGGCACAAGCGAAACCAGTGTAAAGCCGCTTATGCTGATGTATTTTTGCAGAGTTCCTTTTATATCCCGGACGATCTTTTTTACAATTGCAGTCACCGTTTTTGTGATGTTTGCGGAAAGCTGATCCGAGCCTGTGGCGGCTTCGCTTGTCATGACGCTGTGAACCTCTTTCTGTGCGCCTACAACAACCTGTCCCATTCCGTACTTTCCGGTGGAAGGGTTCTGTGGGTGGAAGGATTTCATGCTTGAAAATGAAGTGTCTGAATTGAGTTCGTCCTTTTGTGCCACTCGTCCCATAAAGTTTTTCAGAAGTCCGCTGTCAGTGATTGTGAATGTGTTGAGCGAAATGATTCCTGCGTTTGACGGCCGCAGGAGATTGTCGAGGTTCACTCCGAGCGTTATGCTCTTGATTTGCTGAGCCTTCGCAAGTGTTTCGTCAATATCCTTTTTTACCTGAGGAAAACCGCTGTTTTCATAAATATCGCTGACAAGTTTCTTAAGCTCCAGAAGCCCCTCTGATTTTATGTCGATTCGTTCGAGTGATTCCTTGATTTTTGTGATGCAGTTTACGTATCCGTCAATCTCCCTGAGCCTGTTGATAAGCTGCCACAGGTCGGAAGCGTCCGTATCTTTCTGAAATTTTTCAAGCTCCCTGAGATCGCTCAGTTTCGAGAGAAGCTGTTCAAGATCGGTTCTGAGTGTTTTGTTTCTGTGAAGATCGTCGAAGATGTCACGTCTGTATTTTATGACGCGTTCATCGTCGGTGATGTTCGTCATAAGATTTTTAATACTGTTTTTCTCGAAAACATCCTTTGTGAGTGCGTCGCATATATAATCGACAGAAAGATCATTTACAGCCTGAGATGTCAGTGATTTGTATGTAATTTCCAAATTGCTTGGCTGAAGTAAACTAAATTCCATGGAAACCTCCGAAAATTATGTATATTACTATAATGTTAACATTATCCTTATTCAATTTCAATATAATATTTAAAAATATTCTTGCAGCCGCTTTGTAAAAAATTTGTTAATAGCAAAATAACACTTGATTTTTTACAGATAATGGTATAGAATATATTTAGCACTCGGAGATGTGGAGTGCTAAAACAAAAGAAACAATTAACCCAAGGAGGAATATATTATGACTATCAAGCCACTTTTGGACAGAGTAGTATTAAAAGCCGAGAAGGCAGAGGAAAAAACAAAGAGCGGTATCGTTCTCGCAGCGGCAGCTCAGGAGAAGCCTCAGTTCGCAAACGTAGTTGCAGTAGGACCCGGCGGAGTCGTTGACGGCAAGGACGTTGTCATGCAGATCAACGTTGGCGACAAGGTTCTCACAAACAACTATGCAGGCACAAAAGTAAAGGTTGACGGTGAGGAATACACAATCGTTCGTCAGTCCGATATTCTCGCAGTTGTTGAATAATTCGAACTATAACTCAAATTGGAGGTAACATAATTATGGCTAAGCAGATCATTTACGGCGAGGAAGCTCGCAAGGCATTGAAAGCAGGTATCGACCAGCTTGCGGATACAGTAAAAATCACACTCGGACCGAAGGGCAGAAACGTTGTTCTCGACAAGAAGTTCGGCGCTCCGCTCATCACAAACGACGGTGTTACTATAGCAAAGGAAATCGAGCTTGACGATCCTTTCGAAAACATGGGCGCACAGCTCGTGAAGGAAGTTTCTGTAAAGACAAACGACGTTGCCGGCGACGGTACAACAACGGCTACTCTTCTTGCACAGGCTCTCATCAGAGAGGGTATGAAGAACGTTACCGCAGGCGCAAACCCGATGGTTCTCAAAAAGGGTATCCAGACAGCGGTTGACGCAGCAGTTAACGCTGTAGTCGAGAATTCGAAGCAGGTAAGCGGTTCGGAGGATATCGCAAGAGTTGCTACAATTTCTTCCGCCGACGAGTACATCGGCAACCTCATCGCAGAGGCTATGGATAAGGTTTCAAACGACGGCGTTATCACTGTTGAGGAGTCCAAGACAGCCGAGACATATTCCGAGGTTGTTGAGGGTATGATGTTCGACAGAGGCTACATCGCTCCTTACATGGTTACAGATACAGACAAAATGGTCGCTGAGATCGACGACGCATACATTCTCATCACAGACAAGAAAATTTCCACAACACAGGAAATCCTTCCGCTCCTCGAGCAGATCGTACAGTCCGGCAAGAAGCTCGTTATCATTGCAGAGGACGTAGAGGGCGAGGCTCTCACAACTCTTATCCTCAACAAGCTCCGCGGAACATTCACATGCGTTGCAGTAAAGGCTCCGGGCTTCGGTGACAGAAGAAAGGAAATGCTCCAGGATATCGCTATTCTCACAGGCGGTCAGGTTATCAGCTCCGACCTCGGTCTTGAGCTTAAGGACACGGATATTTCACAGCTCGGCCGTGCAAGACAGGTAAAGGTCGACAAGGAGAACACAATCATCGTTGACGGTCAGGGCGACTCCGACGATATCAAGTCAAGAGTTGCACAGATCCGTGCTCAGCTCGAAACAACAACATCCGAATTCGACAGAGAGAAGCTTCAGGAGAGACTCGCAAAGCTCGCAGGCGGCGTTGCAGTTATCAAGGTAGGCGCAGCTACCGAGATCGAGATGAAGGAGAAGAAGCTCCGCATCGAGGACGCACTCGCAGCAACAAAGGCAGCAGTTGAAGAGGGTATCGTTGCAGGCGGCGGCACAGCGCTCATGAATGCGATCCCGGCTGTTGAGGCAGAGCTTTCAAAGGTTGACGGCGACGAAAAGACAGGCGTACAGATCGTTCTTAAGGCACTTGAAGAACCTGTTCGCCAGATCGCAGCAAACGCAGGTCTTGAGGGTTCGGTTATCGTTGAGAACATCAAGAACTCCGGCAAGGTAGGCTACGGCTTCAATGCTCTCACTGAAGAGTATGCAGACATGCTCACAGCAGGTATCGTTGACCCGACAAAGGTAACACGTTCCGCACTTCAGAACGCAGCTTCCGTTGCATCAATGGTTCTTACAACAGAGTCACTTGTTGCCGACATCAAGGAGCCAACACCTCCTGCACCTCCGGCACCTGACATGGGCGGTATGTATTAATTTTTTACTGCGAAATCCGAAATAAGTTAGTGACATAAAAACCTGCCCGAGGAAAGAAGTCTTTCCCGGGCAGGTTTTTCTCTGACCGACCGATTATAAATCACTATCAACAATTTAAGGATAGCGAAGCTTGTTAAAGTTTTTGCCCAGCTTTTTTCAAAAAGCTGGCGGAGTCCAGAGGCAGCGCCTTTGGCAGGTTTTTAAGGGCGGAGCCCTTAACGATATATTCCTCAAAAAATGCCGCATTGCGGCATTTTTATAAACCCCATGCACGAGTAAAATTTCTCATGCATGGGGTGTTTTTTGTAAGAATTATCTGTCTGTATCTGAAATCATTTTCCTAAAGTCACTCGGTTACTTGAATATTGCCTTTCTTTTTTCCCTGATGAAATTTAAATATATTCAGAATAACCGATACAATTATCAGTATAATATACAAACCGCTTGCTGTCATTGCTATGAAAAAAACGCCGAGCGTATAGGCGAGGTCAGACCATAGATCCAGTGAAGCCCATGGGATTTTATCGATAAATATCAGTATACTTCCCGACAATCCCAGCGACAGGCCTTCGGTTATGTACAAAGCTATCCAAAGTTTTTTTCGGTTCTTTATCACCGAAAAAACCAAAAGAACTGTTTGAGCAATAAACAGAACTATAAATGAAACAAAAAGTAAAAAATAAATATTCATCATATGACCACCTTAAAGTACCGGTTTATAAAGATTGTTCATCATATGTGTGTTCGCATATTTCGTTTATCTTGTCACGAAGCTTAAAGTAGTCCTCCATTGCGGCAGGCTTATTGTTGGGATTTCTCAGAAGTGCGGCAGGGTGGAGGGTCGCCATCATCAGAGTGCCGTTTCGTTCGAAGAAAATTCCGTGTTCCTTCGTTATCTTTATGTCGGGCTTTATCACCTTCATTGCGGATATTCTTCCGAGACATACGATGATTTTCGGCTTGATGAGCTTGACCTGGTTTCTGAGCCAGAAGATGCACTGCTCCTGCTCCTCGGGTTTCGGGTCACGGTTTTTCGGCGGACGGCATTTCACCATGTTTCCGATGTAGATGTTTTTGTTTCTGTCAAGGTCAACGACGGCGAGCATCTTGTCGAGAAGCTGACCGCCTCTTCCTACGAACGGCTCACCCTTGAGATCCTCCTGCTCTCCGGGACCTTCCCCGATAAACATAACCTCCGCATTGGGATTTCCGACTCCGAAAACAAGATTGGTCCTCGTTTCGCAGAGTCCGCATTTATTGCATTTGTAGCAGGCTTCCTTAAGATCTTTCCAGTTGTCATACATTTTTCGTCACCGCTCCTTGATTTTCGTTAAAAAGTCTATAATAGAATTCTATCATATTTTACGATGGATTACAATATTGTAAATTGTCCGGCATAAAAAAATCAGGACGGATTACGAGATGTTTTGTGATATAAAAAAATATCCGTGTTATTGAGCGGATATTTTCCGCTTTCGTTCAAATTTCTCTCAAATATTGTTGCAATCTTTTCCAAATGGGTGTAAAATAATAATGCAGTATTGCCCGTATATAAGGACAATAAAATTATTATTTTATATGGAATGGTGATAAAAATGAAGGTTATCGTTGAAACTTCCGCGCGTCATATTCATGTGACACAGGAGGTTCTTGAAACATTGTTCGGCGCAGGCGCAACTCTTACGAAGAAAAAAGATCTGTCACAGCCGGGACAGTTCGCATGTGCGGAAAAGGTTACTGTAGTAGGTCCGAAGGGCGAGCTCGCTATGTCAATCCTCGGTCCTTGCAGAAAAGACACTCAGGTTGAGGTCTCACTTACGGATGCAAGAAAGATCGGAATTGCCGCACCTATCAGAGAGAGCGGAGACATCGCAGGAACACCGGGATGTAAGCTCGTTGGTCCGAAGGGTGAATGTCAGATTGAGAACGGCGTTATCGCAGCGAAGAGACACATTCACCTTACTCCCGAAGCAGCAGATGAGTTCGGTCTCAAGGACAAGCAGATCGTTTCAGTCGAGGTTGACCCCGGCACAGGCAGAAAGACAACTTTCGGTGACGTTGTCGTTCGTGTAAGATCGGATTTTGCGCCTGCTATGCATATCGATACTGACGAAGCCAACGCAGCGGCTATCAGCGGCGTGGTTGACGGAATTATTATCGCATAATGAAACTGAGGAGTATATGCCTTTCGGTATTCGGAGTGATATTCATATCGCTCGTGATGCTGATGAACGGACTCTGTTCTATAATAGAAGCAGCCGAAAGCGATGACGTTCTTGAAATATACGGTCTTGACCCTACGGATATGTCGGAATATTATGCAATGGGGGAGTATTATCCTCCGGATACTGTTGATACGCTCAATGTAAACTGGGTCGGCGGCCGTGTTGAAATCGTCGCATACGATGAGACTTCCTATTTCGTCGAAGAGGCGGCAACACGCCAGCTCAGAGAGGACGAGAGGCTTTCTTATTTTCTTGACGGAAATACTTTTTCGATATTTTATGTTGAGAGCGACGAAACGGTAATCGATGACGCATTCAAAAAAGTTGAGATTCGGATTCCAAGAGAAAGGGCTCAGAATCTCAAGTCAATCAATGTAAATACAAACGGCGAGGTAGTCTTTAAAAATCTTATCGCCGAAAATATAACCGTCAACAACGTTAACAGTGAAGTGAGATTTGAAAACGTTTATTCAAAAAACACGGTTGTTGAAACCGATGGAGGAAATGTAGGCTTAAAGGTTAACAACAATACAGGCTACAGCGTTGACTTTGAGTCAAAAACCGGTACGCTTACTTCGTATGTTGGTGAAAGCCTGAATAGTTATGTCAGCGGCAGCGGCACATATCCTTTCACCGTAATAACAGTAAAGGGTAATCTCGATGTTTCACTGATTGAAGGATATTGATTTATTCAAAGCTCCGTGTTAAAACGGAGTCTGCCTTTAAGTTAGAAGATTATTAACGATGAAAAACAGCAGTCAGATTCAATGAAGTTCTGACTGCTGTTTTATTTTTGTCATTTCAACATCTCCGAAATGTTTATTTCGAGCTTGTTTTCATAGATTCCTACGGGGATAGTATCTTCAAATGTATACGGTGTGCTTATATAGTTTTCGGACAAACGATATACCGTGACAGTTTTTCTGTCGGGATTTACAATCCAGTATTCCCTGACGTTGTAGGTATAATACAGCTGAAGCTTGTATACATAATCATGCGCATAGTTGCTCGATGTTACTTCAATTACCCAGTCGGGAGCGCCGCTGCAGCCTTTGTCCGTAAGCTTTCCGGGGTCGCATATAACGGAAATATCCGGCTGAACGACGGAATCCTCCGCAAGCTCAACATCGAACGGAGCAGGATAAACCTCGCATTTTCCGTTGTTTTTTTCGATAAATCCTTCAATAGTGTGATAAATCTTACCTACCAGCTTCTGATGAATCCTCAGAGGGGCAGGGGACATATCGTAGATAAGTCCGTTTATCAGTTCTGAATTCGTACCCTCGGGAAGTGCATAGTAGTCTTCTTTAGTGAATCTTTCCAACTTTTCCGCTAACATAATATGACCTCGCTTTCATTAATTAATTATTTTTCTTTAATTCTATTATATCCTAAAATCTGTGCAATTGCAATAGAAATAAAGTATGAATCATGTTGCTTTTAGTATGAGAAAACAGCAGAAATGAGGTGTTTCATTTCTGCTGGTTTTAGGTATTAACTGTTCGGACAGTGACGCATAATTAGTTCAGGTCGTTTCCATACACGTCTTTTCCGCGCATAGCTTGAGCGTATTCGTAATTTTTGAAGCACTGTTCACACATGCCGTTCCATCTAATACTGTGTAAATTGTTGCTGTCAGAGAATTCTCTGTGGCAAATCGGACAAGTAGTTGTGGATTTAGAAGAACTTGACGATCCCGATGAATCCGATGAACTGCACATGGCAAGAGACACAAAGAGAAAGATCGCCATAATAACTGTAACAATTGTATATGCACAACCCGTGTTACCAGAGTTATTGGAAGTAGATGTTGATGTTGTCATTTTTATTGTACCTTTAACCTTTCTGAATTTTTAATTGTTTATTAATCATTTTCATAGTCTTTAAGACAAATTCCGCAAGGTTCTCCACGGCTTTTGCCCTCGTAAAAATTCACCGCCTCCTCATAGTTGTCAAACCATTTTTTATTTGACTCTTTCATAGATTTTGCTCTGTGGCAAGGCGAAAATCCATTATGAATTTTTTTGGTTTGAATATTTAATAAATATTTTTTTATCATAGTTTCTCCTTGGCACTTTATGTAAAAAATATTTCTGAATTTGTTTTTGGCTTATATTTTGCTGTTTTTACTTTTTGAAGTTATAAGAATTATC
>CAMHNT010000014.1 GCA_946186535.1 uncultured Clostridia bacterium | reverse complement strand
CCCATAGCTAAAGCTTTTTGAACCCCCAGTCAAACTGGGGGTTTTCGTTTCACAACAAATCCCGAAAAACCGCATAACAATGCGCTTTTCGGGATTTTGGCTACTATTCGTACTCAATAGTAGCCGGAGGCTTACTCGTAATATCATAAACAACTCTGTTTACATGCTTAACCTCGTTAACAATTCTCGACGAAGCTCTTTCGAGAGTTTCATATGGAACTCTTGTAAATGTCGCCGTCATAAAGTCAACCGTTGTAACCGAGCGAAGAGCGATCATATAATCATACGTTCTGTAATCGCCCATAACGCCAACGCTCTTAACATTTGTCAAAGCCGCAAAATACTGGTTGGCGTCCTTATTGATTCCGTCACGTTCCATTTCCTCACGGAAAATGTAATCTGCGTCTCTCAGTATATCGAGCTTTTCCTTAGTTATATCACCGATAACTCTGATTGCAAGTCCGGGACCCGGGAACGGCTGACGGTCAACAAGATAATCCGGAATTCCAAGCTCTCTTCCGACCTTTCTTACCTCGTCCTTGAAAAGATCACGAAGAGGTTCAACTATCTCCTTAAAGTCAACATAGTCGGGCAGACCTCCTACATTATGGTGGCTCTTTATCGTTGCTCCGATACCCTTTCCGCTTTCAACAACATCGGGATATATCGTACCCTGCACAAGATAATCAACCGCACCGATTTTCTTTGCCTCTTCCTCAAAGACCTTGATGAACTCTTCACCGATGATTTTACGTTTCTTCTCCGGGTCTTCAACTCCTGCAAGCTTGCTCAGGAAACGTTCCTCTGCGTCAACTCTGATGAACTTTGACTTGAATCTCTTTCCGAATACCTCTTCTACCTCGTCGCCCTCGTTCTTTCTCAAAAGACCGTGGTCAACAAAAATACACGTCAGGTTCTCCCCGATAGCCTCATTCAGCAAAGCCGCCGCAACCGAGGAATCAACTCCGCCCGACAATGCGCAAAGTGCTTTTCCGTCTCCGATCTTCTCTTTAAGAGCCTTAACGGTTTCCTTAGCAAACGATGACATCTTCCAGCTGCCGCTGCAGCCGCAGATCTTCTTTACAAAATTATCTATTATACGGATTCCGTCCGCCGTATTGTTAACCTCAGGGTGGAACTGAATACCGTAAAAATGCTTCTCCTTGTTCTCAATTCCTGCGAACGGACAGGACTCTGTATATGCAATTCTCTCAAATCCCTCGGGAAGCGTGTCAACATAGTCCGTGTGTGACATAAGACATACGTTCTTATCTCCGAAACCGTCAAACAGCAGAGACTCACTGAAATTAACGTCCGTTTCGCCGTACTCTCTCTTGTGGGCTCTCTCAACGTTTCCGCCGAGCGTATGCGTCATAATCTGCATGCCGTAGCAAATTCCCAGAACAGGAATACCGATATTAAAAATCTCCGGGTCACACTTAGGCGAATTCTCACCGTAAACACTTGCAGGACCGCCGGTGAAGATAACGCCCTTTGCTCCTCTGCTCCTGACCTCTTCGGCAGAAATATCGTGACGAACGATTTCGCAGTACACGTTACATTCACGAACTCGTCTTGCGATAAGCTGATTGTACTGACCGCAGAAGTCCAGAATAAGTATGAGTTCTTCCTTTTGCATTAAAGCTACCTCTCTTTCAATATAAACCGTATAATTTAATTATATTATATAACTCTACAATAATCAACCTTTTTTTAATATGTAAACACAGTTAAAACACAACGCACCTGCCCAAGAGTAAAATTGGTTCTGTTCTTCAGCGCTCAGTCTGATTTTTTATATATATATTTTATATTTCCAATCTATCTATTATATCTCTTACTTCAATCAACGATTTCCCCCTCGCAAACACAATATCCGATACTTCATCAACATTATCTCCGTCGGGTACCAATATCGGCACACAACCTGCATTATATGCTGCCTTAATCCCATTCGGCGAATCCTCAAGAGCAATACACTCTTCGGGTTTTAATCCCAATTCCCTGCACGCATAAATGTACACGTCGGGAAACGGTTTCCCATGCTCCAGGTCGCTTGCACATATTATGTTATTAAAGCAGTCCCGAACCCCCGCGAGCGTCAAGTGCTGATTCGCTCTTTCATAATTTGTAGCGGTTGCAATTGCAATTTTATAACCGTTTTCCTTTAAATACTCAACAAGCTCACGAACTCCCTCTTTCGCTTCAACACCGTTTCTGTCAACATACTCCGCCATGAGCTTCACTCTTATCTCCTTGACCTTTTCATAGCTGTAGCCCTTCCCGAAGAAATCTCTCAGAAGCTCTCTTGCAAGATTTTTATCAAGACTTCTTAGCTTTAACGCTATTTCCTGCGGCATATTGTATCCGCACTCTTTCGAAGCCTCTCTCCAGAATCTCTGATAAAGCTTCTCCGTGTCAAGAATCAGCCCGTCCATATCAAAAATTACACCCTTTATTTTCATTGAAATATCCCTCCGAAATTTGTTATAATATAATTTATATTATAGAGAAAGATGTCTGTATAGGTCAAGCTTTTTCCGAATTTATATTGTATAATAAACTTAGGTGACAATAATAAACGAGTGTTCCGCTTCTCCGAAACACTCGTTTTATTTTTATAAAATAATTCTGTAATCACTCAACCGGATTATCAATATTCCACTGCGGAACCAACACGCTCAGATCATTAAGATATCCCGATAAAATCTCGTACAGCCTTTCCCAACCGATTATATCACCGATAACAATATTATCCTCCAGCGAATCATCGTCAATATCATAATCAAGCTCAATATATTTCGCCAAAACACTGTAGCTGTGAACAACGAACAACGCATGATTTCCCTCATCAGCAGATTTGATTTTCTTATCCCATAGCGAAGGCTTGCCGTTCGGGTCGATGTTAAATGACCTGACAGTTACAAATCTCCTCAGCTCCGGTTTATCTGATCTCAGCTCACAGGCAAGCACAATGCCTGTTAACAAATTGTTTATCTGCTTAACGTCAAGCTTCATATAAACCGCCTTTCTTAATTCAAATCCACCGCAGGAACCAACTTCCGGTCGGGTACAAAATTTACCGCTATTCAAAAACTATCTTCTCGCATTAAAAAATTTAAAAAGAAAGAACCTCATAGCCGTTGTCGGTAACAAGAACCTGGATTTCCCACTGCGCCGAGGGCTTTCCGTCTGCTGTTCTCACCGTCCAGCCGTCCGTTTCGTCGTGGGTGATCCTGTGCGTACCCATATTTATCATAGGCTCGATCGTGAAGATCATTCCCGGTACAAGAAGCATATCCGTACCCTTCTTTGTAACGTAGCTTACCCACGGGTCTTCATGGAATTCAAGTCCTATTCCGTGACCTCCGATCTCACGAACAACGCTGTAGCCGTTTTTCTTTGCAAGGTCGTTTATGACCTGACCGATATCTCCGAGGTGCGCCCACGGCTTGACCTGCTCCAGTCCCAGATAGACGGCTTCCTTCGTCACCTCAACAAGCTTCTTCTTCTCCTCGCTGACATTTCCTATACAAAACATTCTTGAAGCATCGCCGAAATAATTATTGTAAATCGTGGAAACGTCAACATTAATAATATCTCCGTCCTTCAGAACAACATTCTCCGACGGAATACCGTGGCATACAACCTCGTTGATCGACGTGCAGACGCTCTTCGGAAATCCTTCATAATCGAGCGGCGCAGGATACGCTCCGAGCTCTATCGTCTTTTCATAGACCCAACGGTCGATATCCTCAGTCGTCACACCCTCCCTGATATTTTCTGCAACATAATCGAGTACCGCGGTGTTTATCTTTGCGCTCTCACGGATTCCGTCGATCTGCTCCTTGTTTTTTATGATACTCCTCGGCGGAACTATCTCACCCAGAAGTTCATGCTCCTTTATGATCTCATCAATGTCACAGTGACACTTTTTATATTTTTTGCCGCTTCCGCACCAGCAAGGATCGTTTCTTCCGATTTTTTCCATTTTCAGCACCCCTAATCACTATCTGTTCATAAAATAACACAGCGTTCATAATAATCAACGTACGGCCGCTTTACTCTGAAGCTCCTCGGCGAGCAGCCGTATTCCCTGCAAAATGCACGAGAGAAGGCTTCGTTTGAAGAAAAGCCGTAATTGAGTGCAACGTCAAGGATTTTGTCATCGGTTTCGAGAAGAGATTTTGCAGCCAGAGCAAGCTTCCTTTTTGAAACGTATTCCTTGAATGTTACCCCCGTAAACTCGTGGAATTTTGAAGAGCAGTAGTACTCCGAATATCCGACATGATTCGCCATTTTTTCGAGAGTGGGGTTATCGCTGAGGTTATCCTCCACCCATGTTATCATTTTTTCAACCGTTCTTACGGACAATTCGAGCACTTCCTTTTTTAATATTATATAACATTTCAAAAATCTTTACTTGACATTTCTTGTCTTTTTACGTGATATTGTCATTGGGTTCATAAGCCTTCTTTTCAACATAAGCCATTTTACGGTTATGAAATATTATTATCCCCACAAACCCATACGCCAACGAAACAAATACCCATTCAATATTACTTTTTATTTGCGAATAAGTCAAGAGCAGCAGGAAAATTAGCGCAAAAATAATTATAGAAAAGAGATTGTTTTTATACCCGATTCGCAGAAAACGGTACCCCACAGACAGCGAATTCATGTCCAATCACATAAAATAGAAACCCGCCGGGGAAACCGGCGGATCTCAAAGTAACTTTATTATGAAATATTATGGATATATCTTAATTAAAACAAAGCATTATCAGTCCGTAAAAATCTGCTCCCAATAATAGTGATACGGATCATTCTCAAAGTAAACACATGCGACACCCATTTTCTTATAATCGGACTTCATAATATTCTTTCTGTGTCCCTCGGAATTCATCCATGCATTTACGACAGCTTCAGGACTTCTGAAACCTGCCGCTATATTTTCACCCGCTGCCAGGTAAGGAACATCGTATTCCGAAAGAAGCTCCCACCATGACGTGCCGTCGGGTCTTTCGTGGTCAAAAAACTCCTGAATTTCTGTGGCACGGATATTCGAAATCGTACACAGCTTCTCATCGAGAACGAGAGGCGGAACTCCTTTCTTCGCTCTTTCGGCGTTGACAAGCCGAAGAACCTCCACCGCAGCCGGATCAACGCTATTTATGAATTCTTCCGACGAATCGTCGGAAAAGAGATTTTCTTCCCCAACATCCGGATCATCATAAAATTTCACTTCATCAAGCCCAACCGAAGTTCTGAGAACAATAACAGCGTCAAGGGTATTTATCGAACCGTCGTTATTGATATCGGAAATTTCAAGCTGTAAATCCGTAAAATTTTCGAGTCCTGCGGAATATCTCTGAATATAAACGGCGTCCAGAGCGTCAAGCTTTCCGTTGAGGTCAACGTCTCCATACTGCACGGAATCAGCCGACGCAGGGAAAACCAACATAGGAGCAAGCATAGCAGCATTCAATAATACCGAAATCAACATCAAAATAATTTTTTTATTATTATTTTTCATAAAACGACCCCCAAATGCAAAACACTGACGCCACTCCTTGTGGCAACGAATAATACAAAAATATATAAAAAACACCGTATTTTTAGGGTAATCCGCAAACTATTCCAAGTACAAAAATTCACCTATTCTTCACTTATTATATTAGTACCAAAAAAAAGCTTTGTCAAGGAATATTGATTACAAATTTTATTTTTAGCTAAATTAATAGAAGATTGTTAATTTCTTTGTACATTTTTGCCATTGAATTCTAAAATCAAAAACATTCCACGCTGTTTCTTTAACCGACGGATAAAACAAGCTCCCTGTTAAAAGTGAGAATGAATGCCGGAGATTAGATGAGACGGGCTGCTTTGACTTTTCGGAAACGTACTGATAGTTTGTTATATAACATTTTTTTGAATGAGTAAAAAAATATTTGAACAGTTTTAAATTATACTTTATCAAGTCGCCTTGGAGCGGCGAGGTGAGTTTGTTCTTAGCTTCGGGTAGGGACGCTTTCTGCCAAAGCGTCTCCCTAAAGGGACTAGGCTTCGCCGTCGCCCCGAAGGAAGTGCCCTTGGGGTATCTTTTGAAAAAGGCTTGAGCGAAAACTTTATCGGGTCCTCTTTCCAACTTTTTGTTATATAAATATGATTCTTGACACTTTAAATCCGATAATGTAAAATATTTGTATATTAACTGTTTTCTAAAAATAAAAAAAATTTTTTTAAATTTATAAAACTTTTTCATTTTTGAGTCGTCTGTATTAATGTAAGGAAAAATATTAACAAAAATTTTATTTCAAGAAAAGGAGTTTTACTTATGGATGAAGCAAAAACACAGTTGATACAGGGGTTACGGTACGTCGAATCAATGATCAACAAAATGAACACATTGCTATCTCAGTACATAGAAATGGAGAAAAGCCTTGTTCAGACTCAGGAATACGCCGCATTTGACGACAGCAGATACAGGGAGAATCCTATCGTTCTGAAAATCTCGTGCTATTTGCTGGCTTGTCTGTTCGTGACCGGTATTTTGAACCTTAACATCGTTTCAATTATTCTTGCAGCAGTGTTTACGTTTATTGCTTTTTTCGCAAAAAGCCCCAAAAACACAAGGGCAGCGTCGTGCGCTTTAAAAGCAATATTTTATCTTTCGTTCCCGACAATGCTGATTTTAATCGGAGAAAACATCGAAAATGCGAGACACAGAGGAGCCTTCTCCTCTCTGTTGTCGAGCCTGGCGTTATTCATCTCTATACCCGCTGCAGTGTTCATTTACAGGAAAATGAATAACATCATTTCACAGAGAAGCGATAATCTTAGACAGAGCGTCGACAGCCAAAACGCTCAGATCCAGGCGCAGAATCAGCAGATCATGCAGCAGAACGAGATGATTCAGAACAGACGCCGTGAGATGTACAACAGCTACCTTGCCATGAAGGACGAGCTGCTGAGAAACACTCAGTCGTGGTATCCTCCGAACTATTACAGCCAGGACGCAGTAACGTTCTTCATTACTGCAATTCAGAATTTCCGTGCCGACAATCTGAAGGAAGCAATCAACCTTTATGAAACAACCGAGCAGCACAAGAAGCTTCTTGAGTATCAAGCCAAGCAGGACGAAAAACTTCAGGATATGCTCCGAAGCAATCAGAGACAGGAGGCTCAGCTTGCTTTCAACAATGTGCTCAGCGGCATAAACCTCTTCCAGACCCAACAGATGAACGAGCACCTCAGCAACATCAGCCAGGACACAAACGTCATCAGTCAGGCCGCATCAGACCTGCACAAAAAAGTCATGGGCTACCGCATCGATTCAACCCGTGGAAACGGAAATGACGGCTCTTTCTTAGACAGATTTTTATAATGAAACAACGCACAGTGACGTACTGCTTTTTACGGTACCTATGCGGCAGGAGGATTTAAAATGAAAACGAAAAAGATTTTGGCAGCATTACTCGCATCGGCAATGACACTCTCGTGTGCGGCTTGCTCATCATCACAGACTTCTTCTCCGGAGGACTCCTTAAGCGGACAGGAAACGTCTTCTGCGGTGAGCAGCGCCGAAGCGGACGACGGGGAATCGCATGAGGAAGCGGTGACGGAAGAGGATCCGAGCTCCGCTGACGAGGAAAAGGAGAACGATAACTACTCATTCGCAAACGGAGATTTCGTTAAGGTTGAGGACGATTCAAAGTATGAGCTGCTTGATATTAACAGTATGTATACCGAAAACTACAAGCTTTCTGTTCCGTTTAGCGGTCCGGATGTTATTGTCGCTCTCAAGTGCATGCCCGATACAGTGGGACAGACCGAGCTTACCGAGGAAACGGCACAGGAAGTAATCAACAAGATATGCTATGAAATAGACATCAACCACGATTTTTATTACGATTACACAGGTGTTAACATTTTTAGTGCTTCAAGGTCTGATACTTTTGGAACAACCTTCCGCATCAATGATATTAACAGAGTTCTAAACATTTTTTTCCTCCTATGAGGTGACAGAGGAAAGCTTCAAGACCGCTCTTTTCGAGAACAATGAATTCACGTTCACACCCGAAGACCCCAAGGAGAAGGTGTACGTTGAAATAACAAATTCAAGAGCGAACAAATCGATCGTTCAGTTTGAGTACATATATGACTATGTATCAACAGCTTCGGGAAAAGCAGAAGGCTACATTGAAAGAAGACGTGCCACAATGCTTCCTACGTCCGACGGCTACTTCCGTATTGCAAAAATCGAGCTTGTGGAAAAGCTTTCGAACCCCGGACAGTATGCCGACCCCGAAAACAAATCCGTTACTGAAATCGACAGCGGTCTTAAAACGACGGAAACGGATTTTGTGGGTGCGGAGCAGCTTTCTTCCACACCGTACGATGCATACAGAAAGTTCCTCGAAGAACATCCCGGGAAGTATTTCTATTCACTCACAGATCTGGGCGGCGACAGCACCAAGGAGCTTCTTTTTGCAGACGCTTCAAACGACAGCTCATGGGAAGTAGTTATGTATACGTCAGTCAAAACAGGTTCGGGATATGATGTGCTGCCCATGCATGCAAGTTACGGCACGGCGTATGACCTGTTCCCGACACTGAGAGATAATACCGGATTTACTCTTCTGACTGATAAGAAAGATTCATATACGGCGGCAGACCCGAGCGGAATATATGTGTCATATACAATTTCCCCTCCTGCCCGTGAATTTCTGATAACGCTGAAAAACACTAACAGATTCGACAATGAGATGATATATAATGAAGATGAAGGAATCGGCACATATCAAACAGGCACGCCTTTTGAGTGGAAGGTAATAACGGACACATCATTGCTTGACGAATAATGTCGTATCATAGCTTTTGCAGTTCTGCTTTTTAAGCTTTAAAAATCTATCGGATTGTATTATAATATTATAGAAATGTTCGCCTGCCGAATCGAGGAGCTTTGATTCGGCAGGCGAAAAAAATAGAAAAAATTTTAAAACTTTTTTATTATTCAATCGTCTCTATAGTATAAGGCAAAACGGAATTTGCCGCAAACAGAAGAAAGGAGCCTTAAAATGGATTTAAAATCAGCGGTTAATCTCGCAAAAGAAGGAAAAAAAGAGGGGTGGGAATATCTTTACACCGAAACATACGAGCATATGCTCTATCTTGCAATGACAATGCTTCACGACAAGCCGGCAGCGGAGGATATCGTTCAGCAGGCGTACTTCAACGCAATGGAAAGAATCACGGCTCTCGAGAACCCCGAGAAATTCCGTTCATGGATGACGGCTATCGTCAGAAACCTGACGAAGGACTACTGGAAGAAAAACAACAGAATGATTACGTTTTCCGCACTTTCGGACGACGACGAAGGAAACAGTATGGAATACAACATAGAGGACGATCACGACGATTTCAGACCGGGCAGGGAAATGGAGTACGATGAGATTATAGCGGCAATGAACAGCCTTACGGCCGATCTCCCCGACGCTCAGCGACAGGCTCTGATTATGTTCCACTACGAAAAAATGAGCTATCAGGAGATCGCCGAATATTTCGAGTGCTCAATCAACACGATCAGGTCACGTATTTCCCAGGGCAGAGACAAGCTGAGAAACAACATGAAAGCCGCAGGTTATTCACTCACGGGTGCGGCAGTTATTCCGTTCCTGCTCTATCTTCTCGACGCAGAGAGAAACTCGGCAAAGTTCCGGAACATGGCGGCGGCGTCTATGCAGACGTCAAAATTCGCAACCGAATTTCTCTCCGTAGGAGCAGGTATTTCGGGCGGCGCCGGCACGGCAGTAAAAGCGGCTTCGCCGTACGCCTCCTCAGGCACATCGGCAGCCTCCGGCTCGGTTTTCGGTATAATCGGCGGAAAAATTGCGATTGCGGCAGTCACTGCGGTTATTGTCGGAGGCGCTGCAATCGGAATCATCGCCTCGAGAAACAGCGAACCGCAGCCCGAATCTGTGCCTGCGGCGGCGGTGTCACAATCCAGTCAGGATACCGAAACCGAAAATACTTCCTCCGTCGAAATTCAGCCCGACACGGAAGCCGATAACTCATCGGATTCCGTCACCGACGCCAAAACTGAAAACGAAGAAAACGAGTGGAAAGAACTTTCATCCGACGAGTATTCCTCGATGATTTCGGGAAATCTTACACGCGAACAGATTGCTCTTGTGCTGAGCTTCTACCCTTCGGAGCAGTTCCTGAACGTTACGCCGAACCTACCCGAACAGACGCTCGACCCCACCGACCCGAACTCTCTTTTCTTAATGGGCTGCACCGACCGGATTGCTTCGGACCCCGACAAATACGGGCTTTCATTCTTCGGATATGACTTCGGCTCAAACGGCGGAGCAAAGTACTCCGTTGACGAAATCAACAGACTGTATGCTTCGTTTTCCGATTTCAGACTGACCGACAGCGTTCTTCAGTCCACTCCGAATCATATTGACGGCGATATTTTTTATCTCAACAACGGAGTCACAATGACATACGCAACCAAGGTCAATATTACAAATGCCGAGTACAACGGCAGCGAAATGCACATTGACTATACATATGAGATCGACCTCTATCACAACGGAAACCCGGAACAGATATCAGACAGTTATATTTCCGAAAACCGTGCGACTCTCGAAAAGGGTTCCGACGGACTTTACAAAATAACAGATGTGTCGTCATCCGGCGGTGAAAACAAAAAATCATCCGACAGCTCCTCGTCTTCCGAGTCGGGCGGCACGACAATTGAAGATGAATACAAAACCATACTCTCCTCCCTCGGTTCGGGCTACAGATATTTTGTCAGGGACCTTGACGAGGACTCGATATCCGAGCTGATCGTTGAGCGTGTTGACGGATATTATTATTACTGCGACGTTTACACCTGCGTGAAAGCGGATTCGGGATATAATTCAAAGAAAATCGAAGGCGGGTTTGAGTACGGCACAATGGGCGTAGGAGCAAACGGCTCGGCACTCGCACTGCCTTCCGACGGCAACGGTCTTTACATCTGCTACACAGCAGGAATGTCGGGCGAACAGCAGGTCGACCGAATCACAATCGAAAACGGTACTCTTGCCACGGAATACGCAGTTTACACAAGCTCAATGAGAACGGGTCAGTCAACCGGTTCGTATGACGCAGAAGGCGAACCCGAATGGCACGATGTATCCGATACATCTTTCCTAAGCTCAAATTAATATTACAGCAGATCAATTGTATAAAAGTAAACAATCCGTACAGTTCCCGGGATTTGAACTGTACGGATTGTTTTTAAGCTTTTACATTTTACATTCAGAATATCGTCAGTCACCCATACGGCGGAAGCATAACGGAATCAGCGATATGATTTTTTCAAACAACAAACATAAAGAAAATTGTAAATATACGACAACTGATATTATGTCGGCAAATCAATATATAAATCCGAAATGTGACACCCTAAGCCATCTGCTATTCTCTGGCACATTTCAACCGTTACATTGTACTCTCCGCGTTCTATACGTCCGTAATATGCTCTGCTTATACCGCATAATTCAGCGAAAGCATTTTGTGTATACCCTCTTCCTTTGCGCATTTTTCTTATCTCATTTCCAAGATAAAAATTTATTGTATTATACTTATGTTTCATTTTTCACCTCTAAAAACGTCATATATGACGTCGACAACACATAATTAGTATGCTATACCTTATACAGATGACAGAGAGATCTGTGTATCTGATCATTAAAACTTATTTAATTGAAGAAGGACATTATTATGTCAGAAAAATTATTAACATTCCGCGTGGAGAACTTCAGAAAGCTTCCTAATCCGTACCAGCAGAGAGACCATGAAAAGAAGGGCGATGACTTCTATCCTCAGATGTATTTTGCAATCTGCGATGTCAAGGAACTTCCCGATGATATTCCCATGGCAACCAACCCCAGAAACCAGGCTATGAATACGGGTGTAGCCAAAAAGATAAAGGCCTCTCTTCTTAACACAAGTGAGCCTAACTTTTATCTTTTGAATCGCGGAATGGTCATTTCTGCCGATACGGTTCACTATGACAACAACAGCGGGAATCTCCGTATTTCGTTCAGCGATGAAGATGTTCATGGTGATGTTGACGGTGGTCACACCTATAAAGCAATTCTTGAAAAACGTAATAACATTGAACACGGACAGCAGTATGTCAAGCTGGAGATTCTAACCGGTGTTGAGGATATTTTCCAGTCCCTCGCCGCCGCACGCACCACATCTACTCAGGTTCAGGATAAGTCTATCGCTGAGCTGGAGAACAGATTTGATTTTATCAAGGAGACAATCAAGAACGAAGTGTTCAGCAATAATGTATATTTCAGAGAGAATGACAGAGGCGAAATTGATGTTGCTGATATTATTTCTATGCTTACGCTTTTCAATCTTGAAAAATATCCTGACATCAATTCATTCCCTGTAATAGCTTACAGCAGTAAAAAGAAGTGTATTGATTACTACATAGATGCACATAAGTCCAATGAGGATAACCCTAATGCAAACCCATATTACAGGATGAGACATATTATGATCGATATTTTCAAGCTTTATGATTTTCTTGAGGTTAATATCGGTTCATACTATAAAAAGAAAAATTCATCAGGAAGATATGGCTCGGTAAAGGGAGTTTCCGTACCAAAGGGAGATACGAAATTCACATCCAAGTTTTATAAGACGGAAATGGATTATCTTTCTCCAACAGGATTCTTATATCCTATCTTGGGTGCATTCCGTGCATTGGTTAAAGACGACGGAGTAGAGTATTCCTGGAAAAAAGATCCTTTCAAGATTATTGAAAAGGTCGGTCCGGAGCTTGTTGATACCACGGTTGAAAGAAGTCGGACACTCGGAAACAATGCACAGGCTGTAGGTAAAGATGTCGGAAACTGGAAAACGCTCTATATGACAATAGCACTTGAAATGCTTAATGCTTAATGATAACAGAACGGCTGCACCCTTGTGGTGTAGCCGTCAATTTTTATATAGCCAAAACTCCGCAATTTTTTTAAGAGAAATTTGCATTTTAGAAATAAAATCTGCTTTACTGACACCATAGCCAGCTTCATTTGCATTAGCTCCAATAGACGTGCCACTTCTGATGATTTATTTCGTTATGGTTGATTCTTTCTTTTCATTTATGAGGTATCTGTAAAGTTTAACGATTCTTGCTGCAAATTTAAGTAACTTCTATAAAAAATTATTTTAATATTGCATTATTCAGCCATTCTTCACTATTCATTATAAATTTAGCCCCTCACATCAGTGAGGGGCGTTTCTGGTTGCGGAGGCAGGATTTGAACCTACGACCTTCGGGTTATGAGAGCTTTCGAGTTGTTTTCGTCAGTTTTAATAATCTTCAATTTTCGGCTTAACCAAGCCATTTTTCGACACTTATTCTTTGCTCTCGTTCGCTTATCTTTCGTGATTTTTCGCAAAAATAAACACCAAATAAACACTCACTCGCACGTTTTATTTCTTCAAAAACACATCAGCCGGAAACTGGCAGTTTTACCGGCTGTCAATAAAATACTTACAGCGGCAAAGCCCTATTGCAGAGCTTCACCGCTGTTTTTTTACTGCCTCTTTGTATCGGGCTTTTTGTCTGTATCCTTGTCGGTTCTTTTTTTGTTCGGTACAAATACGTCGTTGATCGTCTCGGCGGCGGCAGCGTCCGCACTCTTTATTGCGTGTGCGTATATCTTCGCCGTCGTAGCCGTGTTTGCGTGACCGAGACGCATAGCCACCGTTGTGATCGGTACGCCGCCTGCTATCTGGAGTGTGGCGTTGGTATGTCGAAGGCTGTGAAGCGTTATCGGCGGCAGAACGTCCGAATGTGCGTTGATGAAGTCCTTAAACCAACCGGACAGCGTATCGGGGTGGAGCGGCAGACCGACCTCGTTCGTGAAAATGCGGTCACATTCGTAATGCCAGCGGTCTCCCATCTGCAAACAGCGTTCCGTCTGCCACTCACGATATTCTCTCAAATCCTCAACGGCGATCAGCGGTATCTTTATTACTCGTTCGGAACTGCTGTTCTTTACATCGTCCTCAAAAATTCCTCTGTCGGCAAGATACAGCGAGCTTTTTTGAATCTGCATTGTTTCGTGTTCAAAGTCGATATCCGACCAATTCAAGCCAAGAAGCTCGCCTCGCCGCATTCCAAGAAAGAGCAGTATCCTTATCATCGTGCGGTAATCCATACTTTCATATTCAAGCAGATCGAGCATTTTTGCAGCCTGCTTTTCATCGAGGTACTTCGGGTTAGGCTTGCCGACCTTTGGCGGCTTCGTGCGCTCGCAGGGATTTGAAGCAACGACTTCCCAATCAACCGCCGTCGAGTATATCACAGAGATCAGCCTGTGATAGTGAAGCACAGTTTTCGGCGCAAGCGGCTTGTCGTTTCCAACGGGGTCAAACAGATCGTCAAGCGGCTTCTTCATATACGCACACAGCTTTTCGGCAGATTCAAGACTTACATTTCTGCCCTTTTTCAGCGCCGTTACCGTCGAAGTGGGAAGTCCGCTTGCCTTTGACACGGCGGCTCCCGTAAGGCTCTTGTCCTTCATATATTTGCCGAAATCTACTTTTATCTTGTATTTTGTCGATATCTTCACACCGCCCTCCGATAAGTTTGCGTAAAACTGCCGCAGATGCAAAGGCTGTATCCTGTCAAGCGGCATATGCCCGATAGCCGCATTTATTCTCGGCATGAGCGACTTGTAGCGGGCGAATGTTGTCGGGCGCAAAACAGACTGCCTGTCTTTCAGCCACATCTCCGCAAATTCGGCAAAGCGAATGCTCCCCTGCATAACCTTTCCCGATCGGCATTTGTCCTCAAACAGCACCGCTTCCCTCTGCACCGCGCGTTCCTCCTGCTTCGGAGTAAGCCCCTTTTCGGGCGTGAATGTCATTGTCTTGCGTATCTGCTTGTGGTTGATGTCGTAGCCGAGAGATACGCTTATCTTGTATGTTCCGTTGCTTTGCTTTTTAATCGTCGCCATAAATATCAAACTCCTTCTTCGGCGTGTTCCTCTGTTTTATCAGATTAAATATCTTCTTTATAAACGCGCTCCGCTCGTTCTTATCGCGCATTCCCGCCTTTTTAAGCTCCTCGTCTATCTTTTCGGCACTTGCGTTCACGGTCGTTACCCAATCGGCAATGCTTTCAAAATCCAAGATACGAAGTCTGCCTAAGAATGGTCCCGCTTTCGGGAAATTCTTTCTCGGGAACTCGTCCTCCAGCTTCTGACTGATTCTTCGGCAGTAATCCTTCGTAAACTCAACCTCAGAATGGTCAAGCTCCTCCTCCGTCTCGTGGAGATATTTCATTATCGCCCATTGCACCGAATGATACCTCGAATACTTCACCTGTTCCATCTCGTCTGTCACATCAAGGCACATTTTGAATTTATCCCGCTTGAAAACACTTGCCCTGTAAAAAGTGTCCTGCCGATCGTAAAGATGTATCATATCCTCGTACATTCGTTTCAGCACTCTTTCGGACGCACGAATGATTATCAGCTCGTAGATCAGCTTTTGGGAGAAAAGCTCGTTCAGCGCTTCAGCGGCGTAAGCGTCAAATTCATCACCGTAAAACACACCGAACCTATCTATAAACTCCTTATACTGATCGTTGTTTCGTGTCATCAGCGAACTGCCGCATTCGAGAATATTATCGACCGCTTCTTCCGTCAAACCGAGATAATCACACACAAACTGCTTCTCGGGATTGATACAAACGGTGTCGCTCCGTCCGGTGAGGTAGTCAAGCGATACCCCGAAAAAGTCGGCTATCATAATCATCTGCTCCGTGCTCGGCACCCTCGATCCGTTTTTGAAGTACGAGATCATATTCGGACACACATCAAGGTACTCGGCGAGGTCTTTCTGCCGGACGTCAATGCGCGAAAAAAGCTCCGAAAGCCGCTTTCCGA
>CAMHNT010000013.1 GCA_946186535.1 uncultured Clostridia bacterium | reverse complement strand
AGACTGATTGGATTGTGCTGCAAATGCCCTTGGGGTACCGTCAGGCGGTCTTTGTTCGGTGTTGCATTAAGTCTTTTAATCAGAAATCAGTATTACACATTCAAAATCCCTGATGTTTATCGGATTTTCTATTGATATTTTCCCGAAAATTGTATATAATGTAAAAAGGAGCAGTATACAAAAAAGGAGGCGGAATTATGGATAGAAACAACGATTTTGACAGAAAAAAATATCCTTCCGACCTTGACGAGTATGTTGCCCGTGAGATAATGCAGTATTACGGCGAGGACGTCATCAACAGTATCAACAGCTCGGATATCCCGCCGAAAAAGAAAAAGAAAATAAGCAGATACCGTTCCGTCGTCAGCATTATATGCTCGGTAATCTTTCTTGTGGGAGCAATTATTTTTTCCGGGGTGGTCATAGCTTCCGGAGTTCCCAAGGCAGAACAGGATTCACCTGATTCAACCGATAATACTTCCTCGTACATTTCCGGGCCGATTAACACTGATACATCTGATTTAAAAAACGTAAATACGGAATCCGATACATCGTCCGTAACTTCAGCCGAAACAGGCTCTAAGACTGACGATACAATTGACGATTCATCAAAAACCGAATCCGATATATCTTCAGCAATTTCTTCCGAAGTAAACTCAAAGCCTGCCGATACAAATAACGATTCATCAAAAGAAGAATCCGATATATCTTCCGTCACTTCTTCCGAAGTAAACTCGAAGCCTGACGATACAAGTAACAATTCATCAGAAGCAGAATCGGATAGATCTTCCCTCACTTCTTCCGAAGTAAGCTCGAAGCCTGACGATACAAGTAACAATTCATCAGAAGCAGAAGCAAAATCCGATGCATCTTCCGTCACCTCACCCGAAGCAAGTTCAAAGCCTGATGATACAAATAACGATTCATCACAATCACAATCCGGCACACCTTCCGAAATCAGCCGGAAAACAACCGACACAGAAGAGCGTCCGGGCTATTATTCGCTTCCGGAAATTCCCGACGAAGGAACCGTTACCGAAATCGAATCGGACATAAACAACAACGAATCAACCAATCCTTATGACAACGTCACAACAGGAAAGCGTGTCAAAGCAGGAATCGGAATTTTTCTGATGCTCATGTCGCTGACAATATCTTTTGTATTAAAGAAAACGGAAATTGAAAATGAGGATTAAAATGCTCTTCTATTAAGCTTAGTCTTTTCATCAGACTTTCGCCTTCCCCAACCCCCTCCCCGAAGGGGGCTTTGTGTAGGTGCAGGGCTTTGCCCTGCACCTATCGGGGCTGCGCCCGAACCCTGCTTTTGTTCCGGAAAAAATTTTTTCTACGAAGCTTAATCTTTTCATCAGACTAACCCACCCCCAACCCCCTCCCTGCCGGAGGGGGCTTTCTGGGTGTGGGCTTCGCCCACACCCATCGGGAGCTGCGCTCCCGAACCCTTGCTTTCCTCTCCGAAAGCTTTTCATGGGTCAATGGCTGCGCCCCGAACCTCCAATCAGAATAATAGAAACAAAAAAACTCTACCAGACCAAACGATCTGGCAGAGAACCTCTTATGTCGGCATCTCCCTATTTTCCCGGGGCGCTGCCGCCCAAGTATTTTCGGCACCATTGAGCTTAACTTCTGTGTTCGGGATGGGAACAGGTGTACCCTCAACGTAATCAATACCAACTGTTTTGCGGTCTTTCCTGACTACTTTATTAGTATAGCACACCGTTCCGGAAAATGCAAGTGTTTTTTGAAATTTTTTTAAAAAATCCGAAAAAATTTTTCACGCAATAAAAAACCCTTATCTATCTTATTTTAACTCTTATCTCTTTTCCGCATTTCGGACAGTCTATCGTGTGTTCTCCTTTTTTGCGTTTCACTCTGATGTATGCGCTGCAATTTTTGCACTTGTAGTATCTATGCTTTTTTCTTTCTTTAATCATTCTGTACCGTATCTTCACTCCGTCAACAACGCTGCTTTTCAGTTCAAGGTACTTTCTGTTTTCTTTGCTGCGCTTGTAGATCGAAGTCGAAAACATTCTCAGTCCTGCCAAAAGCGGAAGAATCAGTCCGCAGAGTGAAACAATCCGGCTTCCGATAAAACCGTTCAGAAAACCTATGATTATCCAGAGTATCAACAGATCACGGTTCAGCTTGTCGAGACCGCATCTTCCTTCCATAAGCTTCATGTATCTTGCTCTCAGCTGCGCAAGCTGCTGCATCATAAAAATCCCTCCAAACCGATTTCGGGCATGCCCCGAGTTGCCATAATAAAAAAGCTGTTATAACCTCCGGACACGCCCTGCAAGTTCTCAATATTAATTCTTTTCAATGAATTAAACAAACTATAAAATTCAAAATTATTTTTCTGTCTATCGCCTTTATGAAATTAACCCACCCCCACCCCCCTCCCTGCCGGAGGGGGCTTTATAGGTCGCGGGCTTCGCCCACTCCCATCGGGAGCTACGCTCCCGAACCCTCGCTTTCTTCTCTGAAAGCTTTTCGTGAGTCAAAAGCTACGCCTGTGTTCCTATTGGAAGGTTTATTTTTCTCTTGTCAGAAAAATAAATATTATCTCTGATCCATCGGGATATACTCACGCTCTTTTGCAATGCTCATATATGCCGGACGAATGATCTTTCCTGCATTGATGAGCTCCTCAATGCGGTGAGCGCTCCAACCGGAAATTCTTGCGATAGCGAAAAGCGGAGTGTAAAGCTCAATCGGAAGACCGAGCATCGAATAAACGAAGCCGCTGTAGAAGTCGATATTCGCACTGACTCCCTTGTAGATGTTGCGCTCTTTTCCGATGACAACCGGCGCAATCTTTCTTACGTTCTCATAGAGTGCGTACTCATCCATCATTCCCTTTTCCCTTGCGAGCTGCTCAACGAATCCGCTGAAAACTCTTGCTCTCGGGTCGGAAATTGAATATACTGCGTGACCCATACCATAGATAAGACCGGATTTGTCAAAAGCTTCCTTATGAAGAATCTTTTCAAGATAAGCCGTAACCTCGTCCTCGTCGTTCCAGTTCTTTATTTTCTCCTTCATCTCGTCGAACATTCCACAGACCTTAACGTTTGCACCGCCGTGCTTAGGACCCTTGAGCGAACAGAGAGCCGCTGCGATAGCGGAATATGTATCAGTACCCGAGCTTGTAACAACGTGAGTCGTGAATGTCGAGTTGTTACCGCCGCCGTGCTCCGCATGAAGAACAAGCGCGATATCGAGAACCTTTGCCTCAAGCTCTGTGTACTGCTTGTCGGGACGAAGCATCATCAGGATATTCTCGGCAGTAGACTTCGTAGGGTCGGGGTTGTGGATAAAGAGACTGTGTCTGTTTGCGTACTTGTATGCGTGATACGAATAAACGGAAATCATCGGGAACTCCGCAATCAGCTGAAGGGACTGGCGCAGTACGTTCTCGATAGAAATGTCGTTCGCCTGATTATCGTACGAATGGAGTGTAAGAACACTCTTTGCGAGTGCGTTCATCATATCCGAATTCGGAGCTTTCATGATAACGTCTCTCACGAATGTATCCGGCAAAGCGCGGTACGCCGCAAGAATATTTTTAAAATCCTCAAGCTGCTCAGCAGTCGGAAGATTTCCGAATAGGAGAAGATACGTAACCTCTTCAAATCCGAAATTCGAGTCATTCGGGAAACCGGAAATAATATTCTCAACGTTATATCCTCTGTAAAACAGCTTACCGTCACATGGCACCGTCTTGCCGTCGACAATCTTGTTCTGTCTGA
The DNA here is from genome assembly GCA_946186535.1 of uncultured Clostridia bacterium. GTDB lineage: Bacteria > Bacillota > Clostridia > Oscillospirales > Acutalibacteraceae > RUG592. The sequence goes on along the minus strand of CAMHNT010000013.1, from coordinate 12,361 downwards.
TTTCGGAAATTTCGGTAAGTCCGGTCAGAACGCCTTTACCGTCAAGATCTCTCAAACCTCTTTTTACGTCATACTTGTAGTACAGCTCGGGGTCAAACTTTGTATTCTCAGTACAAAGCTGAGCATACTTCTTGACATCAGGCATTGTATGCAAGCAATTCTTTTCAATAAATCTGATTCCGTCAGCCATGTCCAACACTTCCTTCTCGTTTTTTCATAATAAATTTATTACATTAATAGTATACAACTAAATCGCTAATAATGCAAGCTTTCGGAAAAATTATTCATTTTTTCTCGATTTTATTTCTTTTTCGACATTAATAAGCAGTTCATTTGAAAGATTTAAAAGCTGAGACAGCTTTTCCTCGCCCATTCGTTCAACCACACTGTTCATGAATTCCGAAAGTCTCGCTCGCTCTGCGTCAAAAACCTCTGCTCCGAGTTCGGTCAGTTTAACGTTAGTGTTTCTTCTGTTAAGCCTGTCCGTATATCTTGCGACATACCCCTTGTTTTCAAGCGAAGTTATTGTTCTTGAAATCGCCGGCGAAGAGACATAAAGGCTGTCTGCAATATTTGAAATTCCGTAATTGCTGCTGTTGTGAAGCTGTTCAAGTTTCAGGACAGCCCCCATGACGAGAAACTCACTCTGGGAGGTTCGGGAAAGCAGACCCGAAAAATTAAGCATTGACAGCGAATGAATAGTTGTCAGAAATTCCAACCGTTTGTCTGATGTTACCATACACAATACCCCGAAGTCTTAACATAATCATTAATATTAAGACCTACAATAATAACTATAATTCTGCCAAACAATAACAACATTTAACATGGTTATCTGTTAACATTGTTATTATAACTCATATTACACAAAAAATCAAGCTTTTTTATACATTTCCGTACTTTTTTATATGCCGCAATTTTCAAAATCCCTTTTAACACAAAAAGCACCGCCCGAGAATAAAATATATCTTTCACGGGCAGTGCATTTATATCGGTACGATAATTGTTCATAGTTCAAAAATCAATATCTTTCATAGCTTACAAGCTCATCAATCGGAATGCGCTTCTCAGCGTGTCTGTCGGGAGATTCCGACTCGCAGTCCGCATATCCTATTCCCAGAAGATTCACAACCTCGATATCGTCGGGAATTCCGAACTCCTTCTTGATGACATCCTCCTTGAACCAGCACATCCAGAGTGTTCCGAGACCGAGCTCCGTTGCCTCATGCATCATATGGTCGGTGAGAATAGCGGCGTCAATATCTGAAATCACCTTGCCGTCATGCGGTCTTGTCCAAGTCTTAGACTTATCGACGCAAACAATGACAACGACCGGCGCATCATAAAACCTCGCACCGTTTTTCAGCTTTTCAAGCCCCTCCTTTTCCTTCACGACGATGAGCTTCACCGGCTGTCTGTTTGCTCCCGTAGGTGCGACGTGAGCCGCCTCGAGAATCTTCCGGAGCTTCTCGTCCTCAACCGGAGTATCCCTATACTTTCTGACCGAATAACGCTTTTTGGCAAGCTCTAAAAAACTCATATTTCAAAATTCCTTTCATTATAAATTGCTCTTGAAAATAGCTTCAATTAATGTTTTTGAGAAAAAAGCAGGGTTTGGGACGCAGTCCCAATGGGTTCAGGGCTTCGCCCTGAACCCATAAAGCCCCCTCCGGGGATGAGTGACGCCCCAAGAATGCAAGCCGTAGGCGCAGCATGATTGGCTCGGCGGAACTTATGCATAGCTGGGGGTTGGGGGTGGCGAAAGTTTGATAGAAGATAGCTTTAAATGAGAGAATATCTATGGCTTATAAAAGAAATAGTATAATATTTTTGTGCACACCTCTAATATAATATAAAATTTACAATAAAACAATATAATGTTTTGAATACAAAAACCGATAGAATCAACAAAAATTGATTCTATCGGTTTTCTTAAGTCGAGGTGACAGGATTCGAACCTGCGACCTCTGCGTCCCGAACGCAGCGCTCTACCAAACTGAGCCACACCTCGAAATTGAGCCTCACTCTTGTGAGGCTGGCTGGGGAATAGGGATTCGAACCCCAACAAACAGAGTCAGAGTCTGTCGTGCTACCGTTACACAATTCCCCAACGACAAGAATTATTATACCACTAATTCCCGGGCGTGTCAACCCCCTTTTTTTAGAATTTCATATTTTTTATTGTTCTGTTTCTTCAACAAGACCATTACAAAAGCCATGAAAAATCATTCAATTTTTCATGGCTCATTTTTATATCGGCATTAAGTGCCGCATTCCTATTTATTTCTGAAACATATTGCAGCCCTTACTGCCCGTTATTATTCATGTATAAATCCTGTCGGTCCGTATTCTGGGGATTTTGCTGAAAACCATATTGCTGTTGAGGATATCCGCCATACCCCTGATTTTGATTAGGGATATTCTGCGGTGGCTCAAACCGGTTATACCCTACCTGCTGAGGATATCCGCAATACCCCTGATTCTGGTCAGGAATATTCTGCGGTGTTTGAAACTGGTTATACGCTCCCTGCTGTGAATATCCGCAATACCCCTGATTTTGATTAGGGATATTCTGCGGTGTTCCAAACGAGTTATACCCTCCCTGCTGAGGATATCCGTTGAAATAGCCTTGATTCTGCTGATTATAATTATATGCTTGCTGAGGAATATTCTGACTGTACTTTTTTCTGGCAGAAACAATTTTGAATTTTGAAACAATTATCGATATCATATTCACAGCCATAACTATTGCTAAAACCCAGCTTAAAATTAGCAAATGTATCACATCGCCTCCAAAAACAACAACAACCAGAAGAAGAAACGTAACACCAAGCATTCCCCAGAAAAGCCCTATAACAGACAGTATCAACATAACAATTTCCGCAATCGGAACCGCTAACGATTTTTGTTCCGCAGTTCTCATCTTTATACGGAACTTTTCCGAAAACACGCTCATAACATCACAAACATGTATAACAACAAGAACTATCGCCCAGACAAATATAAGCACCATATCGACTCCGTCCCTGAAATTTTCAGGCAGCCCACTCACTGCTGTAAGAATTATAAGCAAAACAAACAGCAAGATAAGAGATAAACCTCCGACAGCACTAATAAATTTGCGTTTTTTACTTATAGGCTCTTTCATTTCATATATTCCCTCCTAAATAAACAATATCTCAGACTCACAACCTTACACGATCATCATATCACAAAATCATTCATTTATCAACTTTTTTACCCCGATTCCATACACATTCTTTACACAAGCCACCGCCCGAGGTTGCGGACTTAAGGCGACAGGGTTTCTCTCTATCCTACTAATGGGACTTTTCAAACTTTAAATTTAAAAATAAAAAACTCCGCCATATTCAAGTATATTCCAAAATCCTTTGTACATAATAAATTTCATTAACATATAAATTTAAAAGTACAGGTGATAAATATGATAATGGATTTTGTTAATGCATTCTGGGTAGGCGGACTTATTTGTGTTATAGGTCAGATCCTCATCGACAAAACCTCTCTCACACCGGCAAGAATTTTAACGGCATTTGTTGTTGCCGGTGTAATACTGGGGGCATTGGGGATATACGAACCGATAGTGGATTTTGCAGGTGCCGGCGCAACCGTCCCTCTTTCCGGTTTCGGCTACACGATTTCAAAGGGCATAAAGAGCGCCGTCAATCTTCACGGCTTTCTCGGAATTTTCACCGGAGCAATAACCGCTGCGGCGGCAGGAATAACGGCGGCTCTGCTGTTCGGATTTCTCGCTTCGCTGTTTGCGAAATCTGCGGATAAGGCTTGATAACAAATTCGACTATAAAAACAGTAAACAAACTCTTGATCCTATTTGAGTATTATGATATAATTCTGATATCATAATACTTCAAAAGGATATATCGTATGAACAAAAAAGAAGAATTTCTGAAAATCTCCGGGAATTTAAACAATGAATTGAATATCATACCTCTTTTGTTCGGCTCACTGGGTCTTGAACAGAGACTGGGGATTGATTTAAATCCCGACGATATTGATATACTTATTCCTGAAATATATTTGAATGACAATTGGGAAGAACTTGAAGAACTTCTCGGCAAATCAGGATATCGGCTTTACGACCTCCACGAGCACGCTTTTTCAAAAAACAGCTTAAACGTTGCCTTTGCAGCACTCGAAAGCCTTAAACCATTTGCCGATATTGATATTTCACGAATTCCGGTTGTTGAAGAAAAAGGAATAAAATACTATCTTCTTGATTTGAAAGACTATCTGAAAGTTTACACGGCTTCAGCAAAGGACGGCTATCGTGTGAACAAGAAAAACAAGCAGGATTCAGAAAAAATCAGATTAATAGAACAAGCACTCTGATTTTTTCAAATAGCCTGAAATTTTTGCATTATCATAAATTTTTACGAATCAATTTGATAAAACTAAAACAGAAGTACAGCGATAAACCGTACTTCTGTTTTTATTTTTTTAACGTGATTCAATAAATATTTGTACCGCTGAAAAATTTCTTACATATAACTATCAAGCCATAAATATAATCTTCTGCGGACACTGCTCGGCGCATTTTCCGCAGCCTGTGCATTTCTCCGGGTCAACGACCGCATGGAAATTCTCAACCTTGACTGCGCCGTTTTCACAGGTCTTTACGCACTTCATACAGCCGATACAGCCGACCTTGCACGCCTTTCTCGTGAGTGCGCCCTTGTCGCAGTTGCTGCATTTAACAATGGCTCTCGACTTCTTCGGTTCGATTGAAATAAGCTTTTTCGGGCAGGCATTAACGCACTTTCCGCAAGCCTTACATAGATCCGGATTGGCAACAGCAACACCGTTGTATACAGAAATTGCGCCGTACTCGCATTCCGCCACACAGTCGCCGAAGCCGATACAGCCGTATGAGCATTCGCCCATTCCGCCGTAAAGCTGAGTTGCTGCGAGACATGAATGGATACCCTGATATCTTGTTACCTTTGATGTGTTGTCGTCCGTTCCGTTACAGTGAACGACTGCGGTTTTCGGAACGCTTGCAACTGCCTCCTGACCCAGAATCGGTGCGATAGCGTCTATGACAGCCTGACCGCCGGGGGAACAGAGTCCAAGCTCCGCTTCGCCCTTAGAGAGAGCCGCAGCATAGCCCGAACAGCCCGAAAATCCGCATGCGCCGCAGTTTGCGCCCGGGAGCTGTTCTTGAATCTCCACCGCTTTTTCATCGACCGGAACAGCCATGAGAACCGATGCGACCGCAAGCACAACGCCTACGATTACGCCTATTACTACAACAATCAATACCGCAAGTAAAATACTGTTCATACCGTCCCTCCTTACTGCAGCAGACGGTCAACGATACCGTTGAATCCGAGGAACGAGCACGCAACGAGAGACGCCGAAACGAGAGTTATCGGAAGTCCCTGAAGACTTTTCGGAATGTCGCAGGATTCGAGACGTTCACGCACTCCCGCAAACATTACCATTGCAACGAGGAAGCCGATACCTGCGCCTAATGCATTGACGAGCGAAGCGACATAGCCGAAGCTCGGGTCCTCCGCACCCTTGTCGAGTACAAGCATTGTAACGCCGAGTACGGCACAGTTCGTCGTGATGAGCGGAAGATATATACCGAGTGCATTGTAGAGCGGCGGCATATACTTTCTCAGCACGATTTCAACGAGCTGTACAAGTCCTGCGATTACGAGAATGAACACAAGCGTCTGCAAATAATCCATCTCTCTCGGAACGAGTATATATGTATATATAGGCCATGTAACGGCAGTCGCAAGAACCATTACGAACGTAACCGCCGCGCTCATGCCGAGCGCCGTGTCAAGCTTTTTCGAAACTCCGAGGAACGGACAGATTCCGAAGAACTTGCACAGTATATAGTTTTCGGTAAGTATAGCCGCAAGGAATATACCTACAAGCTGTGTGAAACTCATTCTGCACACTCCTTTCCTTCTGCGATCTTGCCGCAGCTGTCATGCATAGGACACGCAGCACAACCGACCTCTTCCGCCTTTTTCACAGGCTTTGAATTGAGCTTGTTTGCGGCAGCCATAAGCATTCCGAACACGAAAAATCCTCCCGGAGGAAGAATGAATATAAGAATCGGGTTGCTGCTGATGACGGGAATACTGATTCCCATCCACGAGCCTGCGCCGAGAATTTCTCTGATACTGCCCATGAGGAAAAGAGCGGCGGTAAATCCGATACCCATTCCCAGACCGTCGAGCGCAGACGGAAGAACCTTGTTCTTGCTTGCGAACATTTCCGCTCTGCCGAGAATGATACAGTTAACAACGATGAGCGGAAGGTAAACTCCGAGTGCGTCGTTGAGAGCCGGCGCATACGCTTTTACTATCATCTGTACGATGGTTACGAATGCTGCAATGATCGTTATGTACGCAGGAATTCTGACCTTGCTCGGGATAACCTTTCTGAGCGCCGAAATAACGGCGTTCGAACACACAAGAACGACCGTCGCAGCAACGCCCATTCCGAGCGCACTGCTGACTCCCGTCGTAACGGCGAGTGTCGGACACGTTCCCAGAACAAGACACAGCACCGGGTTTTCTTTTATAATACCTTTTGTAAGTTCCTTGATGAGAGGTTTTTTCTCTGCCATTATTCAACACCTCCGCTTACATTTTTATATACATCAAGAGCCTGATTGACAGCCTTGACAACAGCTCTCGAAGAGATAGTCGCACCCGTAACGGCGTCAACGGACGTACAGCCGGGATTCTTGTCGGCGTCCTTTGAAACGGTGAAATTCGCAGCCGAGGGATTTCCTCCGAACTGACCGCTGAATTTATCCTCGGATGTTTTTGCTCCGAGTCCCGGAGTTTCGTCCGAGTTGTCATAGACGTTGACGGCGATAACCGAACCGTCCTCGGTGCTTATGCCGGTCATAACCTTGATGGTTCCGCCGTAGCCCTTTGCGCCTGTGGAAATTGCATAGGCGATAACGTTTCCGCTTTCGTCGAGAGCCTCAAAGCATTTTACCGAATCGTCTCCCGAGTCGATCTCGTTGTAGCTTGCCGTACCCTCCGGAGATACAGCCATCATGGAATCCTGCTGGCTCTGAGCCTCAGCCTGAGCGATAGGTTCCTTAGTTATCTCGTTTGTTGTTGCGAGAAGTGCAGTTGAAATTCCGCATATCAGAACAAGTGCGATTGTCGGGACAAGGATATCTTTTGCATTTAATTTAGGCATTTTTACTCTCCTTTTCTCCGAACGGTCTGGGGTTTGTTGCTCTCTCGATGAGCGGAACAAGAATGTTCATGATCAGAATCGAGAAGGAAACACCCTCGGGCAGATTTGCGAAATTTCTGATGAGGAAAGTCAGTACACCGCAGCCTATCGCAAAAACAACCTTGCCTTTTGTGTTGATGGGCGAAGTCGTGTAGTCGGTTGCCATGAAAATTGCGCCGAGAAGCAAGCCGCCGCTGAGAAGCTGGAACAGGATATCCTGACCGAAAATGAGCGACATAATCGCAACCGTGCCGATATATGTCAGCGGAATAACAGGACTTATCACACGTCTTATCATAAGGTATGCGCCGCCGATAATGAGCGCAAGTGCGCAGGTTTCACCGAGACAGCCGCCTGTCGTGCCGAGGAACAAGTCGCTGAGAGAAGTTGTTTCGCCGTTTGCATACATTGCAAGCGGAGTCGCAGTCGTTACTGCGTCGACAGCACCCTCTCTGAACCAGAATGGCTTTGCCCATGTCGTCATGGCTGTCGGGAAGCTTGACAGAAGAATGATTCTTGCTGCCAGAGCAGGGTTTACGAAATTGTTTCCGATACCGCCGAACATCTGCTTTACAACAACGATTGCAACAACGGAACCGAAGGCTGCGAAAATGGGGTTTATTCCGACGGGAAGATTAAGCGCAAGCAAAAGTCCCGTCACAACTGCGGAAAGGTCGGTCACTGTGTTTTCCCTTTTCATGACCTTTCTCGACAGAAATTCGGCGAGAACAGCAACGAGCACGGTGTCAGCAATAATCATCAATGCTCTGAAACCGAAAATAATAATTGAAGCAACGACCGCAGGCATAAGAGCGATAATAACATCGAGCATGATGTTGGTTGTTGTTGTTTTAGCTCTGATGTGCGGCGAAGCCGAAACGATTAGTTTTTCTTCCATACTCTACACTCCTCACTTCTTTGGCGCCGATTTTACCATAGCCTTGCCCTGACGCATAGTCTGGACGAGAGGACGGTGAGCCGGACAGTTGAACGCACAGCTTCCGCATTCCATACATACCATAACGCCCTGCTTGTTCAGAGCGTCGATATCCTTGAGCTTCACCGAGTTTGCGATCGCAGTCGGCATAAGGCTGAGCGGACAGCTCTGAACGCATCTTCCGCAGCGGATACAGTCGGTAGTTTTCTGAAGAACTGCGTCCTTTTCATTGAAGGCAAGAATGGCGTTGTTCTGCTTCAGAACCGGGAACTCGTCGCTTGCGAGTGAAATACCCATCATCGGGCCGCCGCTGATAAGCTTTGCGCACGGTTCGGAGTAACCGCCGCAAAATTCGATTACATCCTTTATAGGCGTACCGATAGGTACGATAACGTTTTTAGCCTCAGCAACCGCCGAACCGTCAACGGTAACACGCTTTGAAACAAGCGGGATACCTGTCTTGATGTAGGACGAAACGAATGCGACGGAGGTGATGTTCATTACGATACAGCCTGCGTCAAGCGGAAGCTTTCCCACGGGAACAACACGGTTTGTGCATGCCTTTATCAGTACCTTTTCCGCACCCTGAGGATAGCGTGCCTTCAGTGGAAGAACGCAGATTCTTTCCGCTTCCTTTTCCTTTGAATCCTTCACGGCTTTCTTAAGAAGCTTTATGGCCTCGGGCTTGTTATCCTCGATGCCAATAATCGCCCTGTCAAGCTCCAGAAGCCGCATGACGGTGACGATACCGTTCAGAACGTTTTCGGTATTTTCGATAGCCTCTCTGTTGTCGGTAGTGATGTACGGTTCGCACTCAGCACAGTTGATAACGAGAGTGTCGGCTTTCTTGTCCTTAGGAACGTTGAGTTTTACGTGAGTAGGAAAGCCTGCGCCGCCGAGACCCACGAGACCGCTCGCTTTCACCGCATCAAGAAGATCCTGAGCCGTTTCGACGACCGGGGGCTTTATGTTTTCACTGATACGCATTTCGCCGTCGGAATCAATAATAACGGCGTCGCCCATCTGACCCGTTGAAAGCTTGACCTGAGCGATTTTGCTGACCTTTCCCGAAACGGTAGCGTGAATCGGAGCGGAGACGAATCCCTCGCTCTCGGCTATCACATCACCGATCGCAACCAACGTTCCTGCTTTCACGGTAGGTTTACAGGGCGCACCGATATGCTGAACCATAGGCAGAATGACCTGCTTGGGACACGGCATAACGACCGACTCCGAATCAAGCGTATTTTTCCTGTGCGGAGCTTTTGCGCCGCCTCGGGTACGGAACGGATTTTTCGGCAAAGGCAAATTAGCCTTATCCATTTTTTTCTCCCCTTTTCATAATTAATTGTTTCCCGATATCGTTTAATTTAAATTTTATATGTTCATATGTTCAATTCGTTTCAATACCGGAAAGTAAAATGTATCCCTCAGTTTAATGTATCTCAGCCATACAATTAAACATATAAAATATATTAAAAGTAAAAGCAACCGGATACATTCTATAATCATGCAGCAGGTATTAAAAATGAAAGATCTGTAAAAAAATCGCATTAACAAGCCAAAACGCATGATTATACATTTTATGATACACCTTTTAATTTTAACACATTATAATCGGATTTTCAACAAATAAGAAGATTTATCGATAATTTTTTGAAAGGAAATTGATGGTTCGGAAAATAAAATGCGCTCCGAACAATTCGAAGCGCTTGACATTTTCTTATGTTGATGTATAATATAAATAAAGAGGTTGAGTACTGCGATTCAAGCGGTTACTCCCAAAATGGTTTTGTTTTTAGAAACACCGCCAAGTGGAAGAGGGCGGTGTTTCTCTTCTTTTATATGAGATTACTTTATGTAAAGTATCCCATTTAGGTAAGGTTCATTAGAACCTCGAAAGAGATTATCTCTTGTTTTTGCGATCTTTTACAATCCTGTAAACAAGAGCGATAACCTGAGTAAGGGTGCCGATAATCTGGCATATAACCTGTACTTTCATGTTATCACCTCCCTTCCCGGGAGGAACCGCCTGTTGCTTTTATGCAGTACTCAACGATTTTATGATATCATATTTTGTTACAATATGTCAATATATTTGTTTCAATTTTGCAATAATTCATATTATGAAAAAGTCACCGTTACACAATCGTTACGGTGACTTTTTATATAGAAAAGGATAAGAAAGATTTTACTTCAGCATATCCTTGATTCTCTGCATAGCCTCAACTGTATCCTCGTAGCTTGCAAAAGCCGTAAATCTCAGATATCCCTTGCCGCAGTCGCCGAATCCCTCGCCGGGTGTTCCGACAACGTTTGACTTTTCGAGAAGCAGGTCAAAAAACTCCCATGAGCCAAGGTCGTTCGGGCACTTTATCCAGATGTACGGAGAGTTCTTTCCGCCTGTGTAATAAATGCCGAGCTCGTCCATTGTGTCTGTGATGACCTTTGCGTTTTTGCGGTAGTAGTTAATGTTCTCTTTGATCTGATTTAAACCTGTTTCGGAGAATACAGCAGCCGCCGCACACTGAACCGGGTACGAAACTCCGTTGAACTTTGTTGACTGACGTCTGTACCAGAGCTTGTGGATATTGTGACCGTCACGCTCCAGCTCCTTCGGGATTACTGTGTAGCCGCAGCGTGTGCCTGTAAAGCCTGCCGTCTTTGACAGCGAACAAAACTCAATTGCGCACTGTCTTGCGCCCTCAACAGCAAAAATGCTTCTCGGTGAATCATCGGAAATGAATGCTTCGTATGCGCTGTCGAAAAGAATTATCGCATCGTTCTTCAAAGCATAGTCAATCCAGATTTTCAGCTGCTCCGCACTGTAAACTGCACCTGTCGGGTTGTTAGGAGAACAGAGATAAATGATATCCGCATGAACATTTTCGTCAGGCATTGCGCAGAAGCCGTTCTCGGCAGTTGACGGAGCGTAAACTATCTTTCTGCCTGCCATAATGTTGGAATCAACATAAACAGGATAAACAGGGTCCGTAACAAGAACGACGTTATCCTTCGAGAAAATGTCGCCAATGTTTCCGCAGTCGCTCTTTGCGCCGTCGCTTACGAAAATCTCGTCGGCGGCAACCTCAACACCGTTTTTCGCATAATATCCGCTGATAGCCTCACGAAGAAAAGCATAGCCCTCATAGCTCGGATAGCCCTTGAAAGTTTCCTTGTTCGCAAGCTCATCTGCACCCTTCTTCATTGCCTCAACAACAACCGGCGCAAGCGGCAGGGTTACGTCGCCGATACCCATTTTAATAACCTTTTTGTCGGGGTTTGCTTCTACATATCTGGTCGTTCTACTTGCAACCTCCGCAAACAGATAATTTTCAACAAGATTGTCGAAATCGTGATTTATCTTCATTCTATAATCTCTCCTTCAAATACAAATGTTGCAGGACCTGTCATGATAACCGTTTCATCGGTATATCTGATAGAAAGCGTGCCGCCGTTGAGCTTGACATTTACGTCGGAGTTTTTCTTTGAAATGCCGTTTGCGACAGCCGCAACAGTCGTAGCGCACGCTCCGGTGCCGCACGCCCATGTTTCGCCGCTTCCTCTCTCCCACACTCTCATACGCAGGTTATTTTCATCAATGACATTGATGAACTCAACGTTTGCCCTGTCGGGGAAAAGCTCGTGATTTTCGATTGCAGGACCGATTTTTTCAAGCTCCAGTTTCTCGACATCGTCTTCGGTGAAAATAACGCAGTGCGGATTTCCTACGTCTACAAACGTATAAACATATTCCGTATTGTTTGCCTGCAAAACACCCTTTACAACACCTATTTTCGGCGCGCCCATATCAACGGCTACGGAAACTACTTTACCGTTTTCGACATTCAGAGTGAGATATTTGATACCCGATTTTGTTTCGAGGGAAATCTCCGTTTTGTCCGTAAGACCTCTTTCATAAACGAACTTTCCGATACAGCGTGTAGCGTTTCCGCACATTGCCCCCTCGCTTCCGTCGGCATTGAACATTCTCATTCTGAAATCGGCTTTATCCGACGGGAGGATCATAACGATACCGTCGCCGCCGACACCGAAATGACGGTCGGAAAGCTTTATCGAAAGACCGTTTGGGTCATCGATAGGATTTTCTTTTGTACAGTCAAAATAGATATAGTCATTGCCTATACCGTGCATTTTTGTAAA
>CAMHNT010000012.1 GCA_946186535.1 uncultured Clostridia bacterium | reverse complement strand
ATATGGATAACGCCGCAAAGAAAATTGAGAAATTACAAAAGGGATATGATGATGCCAAACTGTCTGGAGATAAGGATAAAATTGCTGAAGCCGGAAAAATTTTAGGAATAGCCAAAAGAAATATAACTTTGCAAAGCAGCCATTACAAGGCCATGCTTGCAGAAATAACAAAACATCTTGCAGAAGTAAACCAGACTGCTACGGCATATCTAAACAAAAGTATACCAGATATCTATGCTTTGAATTACAATGCAATTAGTGGAGATGCCGCAGAGGTCGGTGTAAAATTCGGGCTTGTGGATGCTCATACTGTAAAAAGGCTTGTGATTGACGGGGATATCAAACTGCCATATAAAAAATTGGATATTCCAAAAGATATGCGGTGGAACACAAAGCAACTTAATTCTGCCGTTTTGCAAGGAATTTTGCAAGGCGACAGTATGCAGAAGATCGCTAAAAGGATATTGCCGATTGTGGATAATAACGCAAATGCAGCTATAAGAAATGCCCGAACGATGGTGACTGGCGCAGAATGTGCAGGAAGAAATGACAGTTACAGAGAGCTTGAAAGTCGTGGAATTGTCCTGAAAAAAGTATGGATAGCCACACCTGACGACAGAACGAGAGAAAGCCACCTTGAACTTGACGGAGAAGAAGTTGACGTTAACGAAGCATTTTCAAACGGCTGTATGTATCCGGGAGACCCCAACGGAGACCCTTCCGAAGTTTACAATTGCAGATGTTCTATTCGCACACATATTATAGGATTCAGAGCAGATGACGGCTCAATATCTGAAATCGACTTTGAGCGTGAAGAAACTCTACACGATAAGCAGATGGAGGAAGAGAAAAAGCGCAGAGAAATAGAAGCAGAAAGTGGTATTAAAGAAAAAGTTAATGGAATTTTTAGAGATTATAATTCTGACTTTGCAAAATATTATGGGGAAGAATTCTATAATTCGATGTGTGACTTGATAGATAAATGCAACAATGAAGTATTGAAAGATATATGGCAGCAATATCAATCGAAAATTAAAGTAGATAACCCTAATTTTAAAGGTCGAGCATATTGTGCATTTGGTAGTATTAATGTGGATAAAACAAAAGACGCAAATGGCTCATCATGGAAAAAGCCCTATGAAATAACATTTCATGAAAGTGGACATGCAATTGACTATTTATCAAGGAAATCGGCTGGTATAAGCGGATCTTATTATATGTATTCACACGCATATAAAAATGGTGCATTTACTGAATGTATTCGTAACGAAGTTGCTGAATTGATAGCATTAAAGGATAAAGAATTGAAGGCTGAGTTCAAAGCACATAAAGGTGATTATGAATGGATGTTTAAAAACAAACTCATAGAAAGCTATCAATATAACTTTTATAAAAACAATGGTAGGTTTATAGGTATTGAACCAAAGTATAGCAAATCATATGCATATAGTGCAATTGAAAAGGAAATAAAATCCACAATAGGCGGTGCAATGGCGTACGCCAATTTATCCGATATACTTGAAGGCGCAACAAATGGTAAGATATCTTGTGGAATTGGACATGGCAAAAGTTATTGGAAATCAGACGATTATAAATTGGCGACAGAGACATTCGCCGAGATGACAAGTGCAACTATAACAAATAATGAATCATTAGAAACTATTAAGCGTTATTTGCCAAAATCGTATAACATGTATAATGATATATTAAAAGACATGTTACAAGGGGGGTAGTTAAAGATGTTGGAAAAGTATTTACAACAATACGTTGACACTTTTGGGGAAAATTTTCCTTTATTTGCATTTATGGGCGTTGAAGACGAAGCAATTAACATTATTAAAAATTGCTTAACAAATAACAAGCCTTATGAGTTAGAAACTAACAACAAAATTTTATATTAGGATGATGCAAATGGCAACAACAAACACAATTTGGATAAAAAGCGACAAGTCAAAAGAAGTCATCAAAGCTATGCAGCAACAACTACAGAATGGACTTCTGGCTTGTGGAACTATTGCGGAAGGCTACGCAAAAGAAGACTGCCCCGTTGATACAGGTCGCCTACGTAATAGTATAAATTGGGCTATAAAAGACAAAAGTGGACAAGGTGAAGGCAGAGACACCCCCAACGTTAACCCGGAAGAAGCCACCGTCTATGTTGGAACAAATGTTGAGTATGCTCCTGTACAAGAACTCAAAGATATGAAACATAAAACAGGAAAGGCACATTTTTTAAGGGATTCAGTTACAAATCATACAGAGGAATATGAAAAAACTATCGAGGCGGCTCTGAAAACCTAATTTTAAGTTGTATGACAGTTATTGTTTGTTCCATATATAATGGAACGCGTTCCACAATACAACGAATATGAAACGTGTCAATATAATAACAACTTAAAAAATAAAACGGAAAAACGTTTAGTAATTGTTCCGTCAATACAACTGAATGTTCCACAACCGTTGTTATAGCGTTCGTTCCATTGTTCCATTATTTTTTAAATATGGAACAATGGAACGCATACAACAGAATAAAACAAGAACATCTTTATTAAATACATTAAATATATTGACATAAATATACTTTGTGTGTTTTAATAAAATTAAATAAAATCCATTGCCGAAGTAATGGCACGAAGTAAGGAGGATTTTTAATGGCGTTTACAAGAAAAATGTTGTCAGCCATGGGAATTGATTCTGAAAAAGTAGAAGAAATCATGACTGCGCATGTTGAAGTTGTTTCTGGTTTAAAAAGCGAGCTTGATGCTTTGAAAGAGAGCACATCAAAACTTGAATCCGTTCAGACGGAATTGGACGAATTAAAAAACAGTAACAACAACTGGAAAAACAAGTACGATGTTGAGCATGGGAAATTCGAGGAGTTTAAAGCTACTGTTGCAGCAGCCGAAACGCGCAAGAAAAAATCCGATGTTTATCGAGAGGTTATGAAAAGATCAAATATATCGGATAAAATTTTGGATAAACTGCTAAAAATCGCAGAGGTAGACAAAGTTGAGTTTGATGTAAATGATAAAGTAACCAACATGGACGACATTGAAAATGACGTTAGATCCATGTTTGGAGATTTTATTCCCAAGTCAGGGACTGAATATGCCAAACCGGATACGCCCCCAGATGGAGTGATGAGTGGTAAAGAAAGATTTCTGAAACTTGGACTTTTGGAGCAGATGCAGTATGCTAATGAGCACCCCGAAGAGGTAAAAAGTTATTTAGCATAGGAGGGCTAAATTATGGGAATTTTTAACAGCAAAAACTGGAATGGTGAAGTTTTTTTGAAGTATCTTGAAACGGTGCCGAAAGTGAAAACTAATGCTTTTATAAAGGCTGGTATTTTCCGCACACGTGGTGATCTTAAAGCACGACTTGTAGATCAGGTCGGCGGCAACTATATCACCGAGCCTATTGTCGGAAGAATCGGCGGCGATGCGCTGAATTATGACGGCAGCACAAATATTACAAGCTCAGGACTTGATACCTACACACGTGGTATGGTAGTTGCCGGCCGTGCGAAAGCATGGAAAGAATATGATTTCACAGCTGATATTACAGGCAAGAACTTCATGGAAGAGATCGCAAAACAGGTATCTGACTATTGGGATGATGTGAATAACACAACTGTTCTCAATATTCTAAAGGGTATTTTTGCAATTGCAAGATTCGCAAACAACACTTACGATATCACAAGCGCAGGTACAACAACCGTATCGGCAACATCGTTGAATAATGCGATTCAGAAAGCCGCCGGTGAGAACAAGAACCAGTTCAAGCTTGTGATTATGCATTCTCAGGTCGCAACAAATCTTGAGAACCAGAAACTGCTTGACTATTGGAAGTATACCGATGCTGATGGCGTTGAGCGCAACTCAGAGCTTGCAAGCTGGAACGGCAGAACGGTAATTATTGATGATAGTCTTGTAGAAAGAACAGAAACTACTGCAGGCGTTTATCAGGCTTCTATTACCACAAAAGCTACTGCAGGCGATAAGATCAAGATCAACAACGTTGAACTTATTGCAGGTATAGATTTTAGCTTATCTACTGACAGCACGACCGGAAATGCAGCGGCTATTGCGGCGGCTCTTAACGAAAGCACGGATGCAAGTGTAAACAAGTTCACTTGGAGCAATTCAAGCGGCACTCTTATTGCAACTGAGGATAGTGGCTACTATGGCCTTACTGGCGGATTTACTGTTACTGTAACAAAAACTTCTGGTGGTACTCTTGTTGTGGGTACCGTAAGCAATACGACTCCCGCAGTAGCAGGAGATGTTTACAGCACCTACATCCTTGGTACTGACGCTTTTGATTATTGCGATTGTGGCGCAAAGATTGCAAGCGAAGTATGGAGAGACCCGAAGGCCAGCGGCGGTTATGATGAGCTTATTACAAGACAGCGTAAACTTTACGCACCTAAGGGATTCAGCTTTATCAACACTGCACTGACTTCCCCCACTGATTCACAGTTTGCAACTTCGACAAACTGGGATTTGGCTGTATCTTCAGGCGGCGTGTACTATCCGACAAAAGCAATCCCGATTGCAAGAATTAAGTCAACAGGTTGATAACAAGTTAGGCGGTGAAAATAATGCTTGATGAAATTTGTGCTGAAATTAAAAATTATTTCTGGCGCAATGCTGATGATATAGTCATCGGCGACTTCACAATTTCAGACGGTGTTATTTCACCGCCTTTTGATTTCAACGATTGTGAGTATATCCGCATTGTCAAAAGCAAGAAAAATGATGGCGTGCATAAAGTATCCGAAATGCAGCTTGCAGATGAAAGTTTTCACGGTGCAATATGGAGAATGTATCCACCCATGAGTTTTCTTGCGCTGGTACAAGAAATTTCTACTTGGCAGGCAACAAACGGAGCGGCTGATAGTGTGGCTATGTCCCCGTTTAACTCTGAAAGTTTTGGAGGACATTCTTACAGCAAAGGCGGTGGCAGTTATGCGAGAAGTTCGACCGTTCCTACATGGCAGAGCGTATACGCTTCAAGGCTAAACAGATATAGGAGGTTAATGGAATTATGAGCCTTCTTGAAAACGCTTATGAAGATTTTACAGTTGTCAATAAAACTGTTACAGATGACGGATACGGTGGCATTATTACTGTATGGACGGATGGAGCAACGGTAAAAGGTATCATGAGATATGACAATAGCACACAGATGAAAGTCGCTCAGGCTATGGGCGTTACTGCTTCATACACTTTTGTTGTGAAGAAAAACATTGCCCTCGATTTTCATACAGTGCTTCGGCGTGAGAACGACAAGAAAATATTCAGATTGATAAATAATGCTGATGATATGAAAACTCCGAATACTGCAGGGCTGAATATGCGTGAATATAGTGCAGAGGAGTGGAAACTGACGTGAATAAGTATCAGGCTTTACATTCCTTTTGGTCTGGTTTCAACTTAAAAGCATATGACGAGACAAGTGTTCCCGACAATACCACATTACCATATATCACTTATGAAGTATCTGGCGGAAATTTTAACGACACTCTCTTTCAAACAGCGTCATTGTGGTACAGGTCAAGCTCATGGACTGATATACAAGCCAAAGAACAACGGATTGCCGAGTATATCGGAAGAGGCGGCAGAAATATTCGTTATGATGGTGGTATGATGTGGGTACGCATGGGACAGCCATGGATGCAGAGAATGAGTGAACCGTCAGACGATACAATACGAAGAATAATTTTGAACATTATTGTTGAATTTATAGATTAAGGAGGAGAAAAATGTCATTTAAAAAGATTAAACCAACAACGTTGGATGAACTTACAATGAATGTTTTCATGCTGGTTACAGAATTTAACCCTGAAACATTCAACTTTAACACCGGTATCGCTGGCAGTACGATTATTGCAAGCACAACAGGCGGCGTGAATTTCAGCGACACACCGACATACACGGATATGGGTGATGATATCGACAACGCCCCGAAAAACTGCGTCGAATTCAAGCGCAAAGACGACGGAGAAGCAAAACTCAGCGGCAATCTGGTGACGGTAAATCCGGCACTTGCAAAAATGCTGATTGGTGCTGCTACTGTTGTCGGGAATAAAGTCACGCCGAAGAGAGATATCACAACGGCGGATTTTATTGAAAAACTCTGGGGATTGGCAGATTACGGAGAAGGCGGTATGATTGCTATTGAGATGAAGCGTGTCCTGAACACTTCCGGCTTTTCTGTCAATACGACAGACAAGAACAAGGCACAGCTTGGCTTTGAGTTCCTTGCACACAATACGGCAAAGAACCTTGACGATGAGCCGTACAACGTCTACTTCCTGACACCTGACGGCGCAAATGGCGGCGTGCTGCTGAATACACATTCCATCACCGTTGAAGCAGGAGAAACAGCAAAGCTGACAGCCACAACCGTTCCTGAATCCGCTACTGTCACATGGTCAAGTGGAAGTTCATCCGTTGCTACTGTATCGAGCGGCACAGTAACAGCAGTAGCCGCAGGAAACACGATTATTACGGCATCTATCACGGTTAGCGGCGTGACATATACGGACACTTGTACGGTGGTTGTACCGTCTGCAACGTAAAAGTAAAAGGAGAGGAAATGGCATGAAAAGGTTATCAGACTACACCGGTGATGAAGCCATCGAAAAGTCCGGAGAAATCCTTGCACCGTATTTCACAATCATTTCTGATTCTGAGTTGATGTCGGAGTTTGACAGCGCAGAAAATAAAATGTCTGTTGTCGGTAAAATCATGAAGAAGTACAAAAAAGAGGCGTTTGAGATGGTATCCGCTATTGATGATTCTCCCGTTACCGCCGCAAACGCTTTCCCCCGCTTCTTTGCCGTGTTTACGGATTTGATGAGCAATAAAGACTTCACCGATTTTTTCGGCTCTATGGCGGCGAATATGTAAGCATATACTGGCTTTGTTACGGCGAGTACAGAGGGCGCAGGGGGCTAAAGCCGTTTCTTAAATACGTTTCTTCACGAGCAGAGCAAATACGCCGTGAAGAAGTTTACAGACTCATGATGACAGAATCCTTGCGCATATTGCCGGAAGGAAAGCGCATAACAAAGCCGTATCTTGAATTGCTGAAACCGCAGGAAGTCGACACGAGAACGGGCGAGCAAGTAGCCGAAGAAGTGGCGAAAAAGATGGGAACCAAAGTTGACTGGGGGAGGTGAGATTGAGTGGAAGTATTTAATTTATCAGCCATTCTGCGACTTGACAAAAACGAGTACGAAAAAGGGCTGAGCAGTGCCGCTTCTGCTGCTAAAGGATTTTCTGTGAAAGTTGCCGGATTCATGAAGGCTGGCATTTCAGCCTTTACGTCCGTTGCAACTGCGGCGGTAAATGTCGGTAAAACGCTGGTGCAAAGTACCGGACAAGTTGCGGAATATGGCGACAATATCGACAAAATGTCGCAAAAGATGGGTATTTCAGCAGAAGCGTATCAGGAATGGGATGCTGTTTTACAGCATAGCGGTGCTTCAATCAGCTCTTTGCTGCCGTCCATGAAAACGTTGTCGATGCAAGCTCAGAAAGGAAACGAAGCGTTTCAAGCGCTTGGCATATCTGAGCAAGAGGTTGCAAACCTGTCGAAAGAGGACTTGTTTTCCCGTGTGATCGAAGGTTTGCAAAGTATGGAAGAAGGCACGCAAAGAACGGCTATTGCAAGTGCTTTGCTTGGACGTGGGGCTACAGAGCTGGGGGCTTTGCTGAACACGTCAGCCGAAGATACGCAGAAAATGCGTGACAGAGTGCATGAACTTGGCGGCGTAATGTCAGATGAAGCTGTCAAAGCGGCGGCGGCATATCAAGACCAGTTGCAGGATATGAACACGGCAATTGATGGATTCAAAAGAAACATTGTTTCAAACTTTTTGCCATCTGTCACGAAAGCTATGGGCGGCATTACAAACGCTCTTTCTGGTGACTTAGAGGGCGGAATCCAACAAACAGCGGACGCTATAATAGAAATAGTCCAAAAAGCCGCTGAGAGCATACCAGCTATTGTCAGCGGCGCAGTAAAATCAATTGTCAAAGCACTTCCGGACTTGGCAAAATCGGGTGCAAACATCGTCAAAGAACTTGCAAAAGGTATATCAAGTGCGATACCTGAATTGGTAAGCGTGTTGTCATCGTCTGACGTGATATCAAGCACATTAACGGCTATAATGGATGTAATAGAATCAGTTATAGATCAACTGCCTGCACTCATTCCACTTGTGGTAGAAGCGGCCATGAAAATCATTGATATGCTAACAGAGCCGGAAGTTCTGACACGCATAGTCGAGATTGCACTTGACTTGACGATAGCTCTAATTGACGGAATCTGGAAAGCACTGCCGAAAATAATCGAAGCACTGCCGAAAATCGTTGACAATCTTGTAAAAGCGCTGTTGCAATCAATTCCAAAGATTGTTGATGCAGGTATAAAATTGTTTACCGCATTGGTACAGGATGCACCGGCTATTATAAAAGGCATAGTCAAGGCTATACCGCAAATTATAGCGGCAATCTTTCAGCAGTTTGCTTCTTTCGGAACTGACTTGGGAAAGAAATTTTACGAAGCGTGGGAAAATATCAAGAAAATATTTACTCCGGCCAACGTTGCACGGTTTTTCGTTCAAGTATGGGATGGCATAAAAAGTGCCTTTTCGTCTGTCGGTGAGTGGTTTTCAAAGTGCTTCGGGGATGCATGGAATGCTGTCAAGAACATTTTTGCTCCGGTTGGCGAGATGTTTGGGAGTATCGGCAAAAGTATCTTGAACGCCTTGTCAAGCGTTATCAACGGCATTATATGGGGTATCAATCAGGTCATTAAAGTACCTTTTGACGGCCTAAACGGCATTTTACGAGCTATCAGAGATATCAATATAGCAGGGCTAAAACCGTTCAGCTGGATAGGGGAAATCCCCGTTCCGCAGATACCTTCTATCCCGATGTTGGCAGAAGGCGGTGTTCTCAAAAGAGGACAAGTCGCATTGCTGGAAGGACAAGGAGACGAAGCCGTTATACCGCTGTCACAAAACACGGAGTGGATTGACAAGGTGGCTGATAGGCTGAACAAATCAAGTGAGCCGCAGAACATCTACTACACTATCAATATTGATGTTGCAAGCATGAATGCCAACAGTCAGCAGGACGTTGAGAATCTCGCTGAAATGCTTATGTCCGTCATGGCAGAGAAAACGGCACGAAAGGGGGCGGCGTGGTGATGTTACATAGTTTTACCTTTAACGGACGTGATAGCCGTGAATTTGGCTTGTATATAACAAAAAAGCAATCCTATGATAAACCTTCACGGGATATGTCATTTCAAGCCGTTCCCGGGCGCAACGGTGATATCATTATAGACAACGGCGGTTATAGTAACCTTGATGTTACCTTAGGACTGCGGCTATTTGTCAAGCAGATAGCACCAGAGTGGGGCAATCATGACTTTGCCGAAGCGTACAGAAAGATAG
This sequence comes from uncultured Clostridia bacterium, assembly GCA_946186535.1. GTDB lineage: Bacteria > Bacillota > Clostridia > Oscillospirales > Acutalibacteraceae > RUG592. The sequence continues at coordinate 6,935 of CAMHNT010000012.1, read as the reverse complement.
TCGATTGGCTGATGGTTGAGCCAAATTACTACGAGTATACCGACACTTATGACCCCGACTATTACCGTTTAGGCTGCATAAAATCTGGCATCAAAGTCACGCAGAAACGCTATGACGTTGCTGATCTGTCGCTTTCTTTGTCGTTCAAACCGTATAAATACAGAATACACAGTGAGCCTGTGGAGTTGACAAATCAAGGCACTATCGTCAATTACGAGACGGCTGAGAGCTTGCCATTGATGCGGATATATACAGCACTGACATACGATGCAAGCACTGAAACGCACCATTATTTTGCTGTAGGCAATAAAGCTTATCGAGTTGACAATATAAACGGTTACGTTGACATTGACAGTGAACTAATGGAAGTCTATAAGGGAACAACACCAATGAACAACAACTATAAAAATGACACTTTCCCCGTTTTGGCTGTTGGCAACAACTTGATAGCTCCAATTCAGAATGTTTCAAAAATCGTGATATATCCGAGGTGGCGCTCTTTATGATACCGATTCTTTATAATTCAAACGAAACAGACTTTTCAGGCGGCGGAGTTGGGTTTCTTTCTGACTGCACACGGTGCGTTGTCACGGAAGAACGAAACGGCGTGTACGAGTGTGAATTCTCCTACCCTATGGACGGACGGCACTACTCAGAGATTGAGCCTGACATGATTATCAAGGCAAAGCCTAATGAAATGTCTGACTCACAGCTTTTCAGAATTTACCGTGCAAGTAAACCCATCAACGGGATTGTCAATTTTTACTGCCAACACATCTCTTATGATCTAAACGTCAATGTTGTTGACCCTTTTACACTATCAGACGCAACAGCTTTGACGGCCTTGCAGGGGATTCTTAATCACTGCTACTATCAGCATAGCTTTACAGCACAAAGTACGCTGTCATTCAGCGAAACACACGATTTGAAAGTCGACAAGCCTAAACCGGCGAGAATGTGCTTAGGTGGTTCGGAAGGTTCCGTTCTTGACCTTTTTGGCGGCGAGTATGAATTTGACAACTTTAATATCAAACTTCATGCAGCAAGAGGGCAGGACACCGGCGTTACTATCTTGTATGGTAAGAATCTGACGGATATAACGTCCGATGTCAACATTTCAAGTGCCTACACGGCGGTGTATCCTTATGCGATAGACGAAGAAAGGGACGGCTTGTACACGCTGACGGAGAAGGTTATCGAAGCAGGCAATACAAACTTTGGTGAGCCGAGAGTTCTTTCACTTGATTTGACAGAGAAATTCAATCTTCCTGACGAAGAAATCACGGAAACTAAGCTGAGAAACCTTGCCAATGCGTACATCACGAACAATCACATCTCAGACGTAAAGCAGAACATAGAGATATCTTTTGTGCAGCTATGGCAGACACCCGAATACAAAGATATAACACTTTTACAGCGTGTTGGCTTGTGCGATACGGTGACAGTACGGTATGCGAAACTTGGCGTATCCGTCAAGGCGAAGGTTATCAAAACCGTATACAACTCTTTGACGGAGAAGTATGAGAAAATCGAACTTGGCAAAGCAAAAAGCAATTTCGGCATGACTTTGAAAGAAAGTGTTGAGCAAATCGAGAAAGAAGTTGCCCGTAACAAATCTGCCATGCAAAAGGCTATCGAGAACGCAACAAGGCTGATAACCGGGCAAGACGGCGGATATGTTGTTATGAATACCACAGCAGACGGACACCCATACGAAATCCTTATCATGAATACAGACGATATTCAAACTGCCACCAAGCTATGGCGTTGGAATCTCGGCGGATTGGGTTACAGTTCAACAGGCTATAACGGGCAGTATGGCATTGCTGTCACTATGGACGGTGCTATTGTCGCAGATTACATCACGACAGGCACGCTGAATGCTGGGTTGATAAAAACCGGCATCATCGAAGATGAAGCCCATAAAAACTACTGGAACATGAACACGGGCGAATTCAAACTATCAGACGGCACAACTACGGCTATCAGCTATGAAAACAGTTCTTTGTCCATCAATGCGTCATGTATCACTACTGGCAACTTAAACGCAGGGCGAATTACGGCAGGCATATTGCAAGACGCAAACAGTACAAACTATTGGAATTTAGATACAGGCGAATTCAGGCTGTCGGCAAGCACGAAGGTTGGAACGTCTGCAAGCAATCAAACGCTGTCAAATTACGTCAATTCTGCGGCATCGTCTGCGGCTTCTGGAAGCCTGACACAGCAAAACGTCTTTAATGCGTTGACAAACAACGGTGCATTACAAGGGATCTTTATGTCCGGCGGTGACTTGTACATCAATGGGACGTACATCAGCAGCGGCGCTATCAATGCAAGTCTGATAACCGCAGGCTCACTAAATGCCAATTTGATTACCACTGGAACAATATCGTCAACGAGTAGTCACACTAAATTTGACTTGTCAAATGGCAGAATCACGCTTAATTTGTCGAACGATTCATGGCTGACGGATTCGGGACGGCTGGAGCTTGACGCTTTCGGCATTACTCTTTTTGATTCTGCGGCAGGTACTAACGATATCGGGGCGCTGACAAACATCAAAGTTGTTGATGCGCAAAGCGGAACGACAACTATTAAATCCAAAATCATAACAGATTACGGTGAAATCTCAAATCTGGAAGCAACAAAAATATCATCCGTTTCGGAGCTAAACGGGCATCCGTTGCAGCGAATCTTGCAGACGATAGGCGGCGTGAGTTATTACGTATGGGGGTATCAGGCGACATGAGTTTGAGTAACAAAGACATACACAATTTACTGGTATTTCTTGAACGGGTACAGCTTACCGGCGGTGAAGCCGTTACTTTCGTGCAACTCGTTCAGAAACTCCAAACCATGAGAGGTGAGGAAGGTGCTGAAACTTTACCAAAACAGGCACAGGAAAATCAAAATAGCAATTAAAAACGGTGGGAATCCGTACTATGTAACGTCTGGTGAAAAAATCATCTTTGCGATAAAAAAGAACACCGCCGTTGCAGATACATATGTGCTGTCAAAAGTGCTGACAACTACCGATAGGCAGGACGACTACTATATCTTGACGTTGACAAGCGCAGAAACGAACATCAGCACAGGATACTATAAGTTCGACATTGCTTTACGGCGTACAACAGGAGAACTTGAAACGCTTGTGGCATCAGACGACTGCGTTATCATAGAATCCGTGACAAGGAGTGGTGCGTGGACATGACAGACACAATTACAGCGGAATTATCTACCGTTTACGACTTCACGGTAGAGCTGTCCAACGAGCCAATTGTACCGCCGCCGCACACTGTCGGGGAAAGAATCATTCTGTCACATATCGGCGACACAGATGTAGTTACTATGACAACGCACGTTGCAACAGCACAGGAAGGAGAGTGATAAAATGAGTTACTATAACAAGACGGTGTCTATCTATGGCACAGAATTGCAGTTTGTTCAAAAGCTGATAGAGGAAATCACGTCAGCAGACAGCAGAATCACTTGTTTAACTGACGATATAGAGGAGCAGTTCGCTGACGCTTCGGCGACACCGACTTTTTCTTTCAGTTTTGCTGGATGGGACACGATAACATTTACACGAAGCAGCTCTGGTGCTGTATACAGCTATACTGTCCGCAGCACAACTAATACATCAACATACGGTACGATAAGTTTTACATCGTCGTCTGTAGACAGAAGCACTTATACAACGAGAGCGTACTCTTTCAGAATCGCCGGAAACAGTCAGGCTATATCCTTTGAGATTGCGCCGCATAACACCACTATACAGACTCCTAACCTGCAATTTGTCGTCGTCAATAACGGATCAATCAGCGGAACAGCAGTGATGTCGACATCTGGAACCTATGGAATTCAAAAAATGTTTGTTATGTCGGACAACTCTTCCGCTCAGAAAGTCGATAGACTGCCGTATGCCTATAACTCACAGGATACGTCATTGCTTGAATATTCAGAGAGTAAAACGTTCTTATTCGCAAACTCGACAAACAGAGCTTTTTCGTTATCGAAAATGCGAGATGTGACGGTGACCGTCCCGAGGACGACTATCAGCCTTGACGGTCAGAGATATTACGTCTTAGATCAGTACACCATCATGGAGGTGTGACAGATGCAGAGCGAAGGAAAAACGATACAGGGCGCTTTTTCGGTTCTCGGTTCTTTGGCACTGTCGTATATGGGAATGATAACAGTACCCATTGTAATGCTGTGTTTTGTCATGATTATGGACTATATCACCGGCATGGCGGCGGCATGGAAGAATGAGAATTTGTCAAGCAAAAAAGGAATTTCGGGGGTTATCAAGAAGCTGCACTATCTGATTGCCGTGTGTGTAGGCATCATAGTTGACTGGGTTATCTATAGCTGTTTGCAAGAGATGAACGTGTCGCTTAGTGTATATACTTTTTTCGGGCTGTCAGTGACAATCTGGCTTATTGTCAACGAGCTTATCAGCATCCTTGAAAACTTGAAAAAAATAGGCGTACCGCTGCCGAAGTTTCTGCTGTCGATAGTTAAAAAGCTGAAAATCACGACTGAAAATGTCGGCAAAAGTGAAAGCGAGGATGATAAAAATGAGTAAAAAAATCTATCTCAGCCCATCCAATCAGGACGGCAATATGTACGCTGTTGGAAATGTGAGCGAAATGGAGCAGTGTAATAAGTTTGCCAATGCGGCAAAAGCGGCTTTGGAGCGGTGCGGATTTGAGGTAAAAAAGGCACCGGAAGGGCAGAAAATGTCTGTTTCAATTGCAGAATCAAATTCGTGGGGAGCTAATCTGCATATCCCTATCCACACCAACGCCTGCACCAATGACGGCACAGGCACTGCTGGCGGTACAGTGGTATTTGTATATAATGAGGGGACAGCGAATATAAGGATTGCAAACCCGATTTATAAATCCGTGCAGGATGTAACGCCGGGGAAGACTGATTATGGTGTGAGGGCAAATCCGGGGCTTGCAGAGCTGAATTCCACAAATGCTGTAGCTGTATATGTAGAGGTTGATTTTCACGACAATCCGCCTATTGCCAAGTGGCTGACGGAGAACGTTCAGACTGTCGGTGAGGCCATCTGTAAGGGTGTCTGTGAAGGTTATGGCGTGAAGTATATTCCGCCTGCCACGACTGCAACGGCAGCATCCGCCAAATCAGGCACCATCTACCGTGTTCAGGTGGGTGCCTTCAGTGATAAGACGCTTGCCGAACACTTCCTTCAGACCGTCAAGGATAAGGGCTTCCAGAATGCATTCCTTGTGGAGGCAAAGAAGTAAATGTTTAATCCTTATTATCCGTATAATAATAACATTTTCCAATCTCAGCAACCACAAATGCATCAACTAAATGTACTACCACAGCAGCAGATCATTCAGGTAAATGGTAAAGCAAGTGTGGATACAATTCAGCTTGCACCAAACAGCTCAATACTTGTTATGGATACATCCGCGCCTATAGTCTGGATGTGCGTATCTGACGGTGTAGGCAAGGTAACAAGCACACCATATGACATAGTTGTGCATGAAGAGAAGCCGCCTATTGACATTTCAGATGTTGAAAAACGCCTTGAAAATGTTGAAAAGTTTATAAGTCAGTTAATGGAGGGTGTAAAAAATGATAAATCCAATGTTAGCCGCACTAAATCAAAGCAGAGTGACACCGATTAAAAGCATGATGCAGATGTTAAAATCGGCAGGAAATCCGCAAATGATGTTGCAACAGATGATGTCTCAGAACCCACAATTACAAAATGTTATGCAGTATGTAAACGCTAATGGTGGAAATGCAAAAGAGGCATTTTATAAACTTGCAAAAGAAAAAGGCGTAAATCCAAATGATATTTTGCAGATGTTGAAATGAACATACCCGCAGTGCGCAGGCGGTTATGAATAAAAAGCAAAGGAGACAAACACAATGACAGAAAACACAGGCATGAGTGTTGCTGATGTAGCGGCTCTCTCTAATGGTGGCTTCGGCGGTGGCTGGGGTGATGGCGGTGCGTTTATGTGGATTTTTGCACTGCTTATCCTTGCAAATGGTGGCTTCGGAGGTTTTGGTGGAGGAAACAATCAGGCAGTAAACGCCCTTAATGCTGACATGCAGAGAGGATTTGACACGCAGAACCTCCAAGCACAGACAAGAGATATTATGAGTGCAGTAACTTCCGGCACTGCTCAGACCATTGCGGCAAGCACGGCAAACGCTACAAATGCAATCAACGCTATTAAGGATGGTAATGCAAGCCTTATCCGCGAATTTGGCAATGTGGAAACAGCTTTGACGGCACTTTCCGGCAAACAGCAGGAATGTTGTTGCGATATCAAACAGCTTGTGCAGGCTACAGCGGCCAATACCGATGCACAAATTGCACGCAACAACTATGACGCAGCTATGAGAGATGCGGCTACAAATGCAAACTTTACGGCGCAGATTCAGAGCGTAAAAGATATGATTGCGCAGGATAAGATCGAAGGACTGCAGGCGCAGATTTCACAGCTTCAGCTCCAGAACGCAACTGCGAACGTGCTGAGATATCCGAATCAGTGGACGTATAACGGTGGTTTCTTCCCTCCGATGCAGTGCGGTTGTGGATGTAACGTATAATAGTTGAAAACGAACCGAGCGTATTTAGTACGCCTAACAAAAAGGGCGACAACAGTCGCCCTTTTTATTTTAGAAAGGATGATAAAATGATTGAAGCATACAGCATAAACGTAACAGTAACAGCAGATTCGGCAATACCGTTTCAGAATGTATCAGTCAAAAAAGGGTGTACGGCAGAGTTATCCGGAACATCAACTGTCGAGTTGAACAAGTGCGGCGTGTATATGGTATCGGTTGATGCAAGTGCAGGAACTTCTACTACAATTCAACTGTTTAAGAATGATGTTGCTCAGCCACAGGCACAGAGCACCGGCACAAGTCTTTGT
>CAMHNT010000011.1 GCA_946186535.1 uncultured Clostridia bacterium | reverse complement strand
AAAGACGCTGTCTTTGGAATCTGCAAGCCTTTGAAAAGGCTTGAGCGAAACTTTTCCGGCTTCGCTTCGCCGGAAATTTCTTAAGTTGACGACATTGCCTCCCAAATTCGATTGCTTTGTTAGCGACTTAGTTATTTATGCAGTTGATAAATTTGTCGGCATCCGATTCGCTAAGATGTTTTATCTCAACAAATGTACGCTTTTCACCGTAAATATAGATTTTTATATTGCAGGTTTTTGTGCGACTTTGAAAAAAGTTGACTCGCTTCACACAGAGCTGTATCTTGCCGATAGGGATAATGGTGGATTTTAGCGTTATCCTGCGGTATGACCGAAGATAAACGTACCTGTCGTTCAGTGACAGTGCAGATTTCGAAAATGCATTTGCACGAAAGAAGCACCAGACAATGAGTGTGGGAACGCTGAAAAACATGAATGCGGCTGTTATGCTTCTGAAAATATTCAGCTTCAGCAAACTTAAGCACAAAGCCATTTCGACAGTCAGCAGGAAGACAGGAAGCCGGAGATAAGCTCCGAGAGCTTTCCGGACGGGTTTTATTGTGAACGGAAAATTCAGGTCAAGATCTTCAAAGAGGAGTGACAGGAGATGCTTCACCGAGTTTTTCTTTTCAGCGGCTATCAGCAGACTTCTGTCACCCTTTGCCTTTCCCGAACCGACGGTGTAGATGTAGGCGCTGTGAAGCCGGAAAGGCATCATAAAGATACTTTGGTTCAGGGTTATGGCGTTAAGTTTTGTGCGGTTTGTGAAAAACAGTGTGTGCTTGATTATTCCGCGCTTGATGACAAGTCCGTTCTGATATGATGTACAGGTGAAATTGGCGTTTCTGACAAAGTCGGCACAAACGCTGACTGCATAGCAGAAAATGAGAATATAGGCAATAAAAGCGGCTGTGGGCGGAACACCTATATACACAAGATATTTTGACAAATCAAAACTTTCTATAAGCTGATTTTGAAGCTCTTCGCCGACAACCTTTCCTGTGTTGTTAATGAAGGGCGATATGATCAGAAGGCCGCTGACGGGGTTTGACCATATCGCCGCCATGAAGAATATCTTTGCATTTCCCGCACGGTAGTGCCTGCGGATAAATCCGATGTCGTCGTAAATTTCGCCGATGAGCTGTTTGGCGTTTGTTTTTGAAAGATAAAAATCCGCGTCGCCCTTTTTGGCTTTTGTTGCCGGTGTGTTCAGCTGAACCTTGACCGCCGAAAAAAGAGCCGTGAAGGGCGAGCTCTGAATGATGACGGACTGAAGCCTGTCATAGGGAATGTTAAACCGTGAACGAAAAAATATTCCCTTCCGGATATATGTGCGTTCGGGGAATATCCTGTATCTTTTTGTACGGTAATCCGCCGCCGCCGCTCCGCCTACGGCAAAAAACATTATTATGCTGAGAACGTACGAGGTTATGTGCTCCCAGAAGCCGCTGGGGTTGAAGAGAATATTTTGAAGAATAGGTATGGGAAGCAGATATATAAATGCAGGTATCCTTGCGAAGAACGTCAGAATATTGGTTCTGTGAGTATGTCTGAGCTTTTTATTTTTCATCAAATCTAACACCGTCCACGGTATCGGTATCAATCTCACTCAGATATACAACGGCTCCGGCAGTATGATATATGATTGTGCAGGTGTGGAAAACACGTCCGAGCGGTGTCTGGAGGAACTGAGTGTATTGAATTTTATTTTTAAAGAGAGTTATATCCTTTTTGAAGAATACACCTTTCCTGATTTTTATACAGCGGTCGTCTGCATAATACCGGTATGACCTGCACCATAGCTCTATGTGCTTCAGCATTGCATATAAATACAGAAAAAATACAGGTATTCCTACCGTCAGAGAAATCAAAGGAGAAAACACAAAAACGCCGCCGCCCAAAAACGAGAACACCGCCATAGCAAGTGTGAGTCTGATTCTTGTGACTGTGGGCGCTTTCTCGGAAATTTCGCTTCCTGTCATGAACTTCCCTCCGTATGGGATTTGTAATATACAGGCAGAACTGCCGTCAGTATAATATTATTGTCACCCGAACAAAAATAATACAAATCAGATACGAAAACAATATTTTTTGTTCCGCATTTTCCTTCCGAAAAGCCGTCCGGATCCGTCCGGGACACAGAACCGCCAAGGACTTTTGGAATCAAGAGAAGCATCGGGAAAATTAGAGAGCGTTACACGAATTTCAGAGTGTGTTACGGACTGTATAACAAATAGATAAATATAAAAAAATTTTACAATAAAATTAGTGAAAAATTATGTCTAAAAGCAATATTGCACAGAATTTCAGGTGTAATTTGTACAATTATTTGCATTGAAAATAACAGCATATCTATTGTATAATTATAAGGAATCATAGTGTGATGTGACGTGGGTATCCTTCGTCCAACATCATGAATTTTGGTCGGAAAAATTATTTAGGGTGGTGCAGTCACAAAATGAAATATGTAATTGTTCAGGTGTCTAAGTATTATGTTTGCATTACGCCGGCTGAGTCTGGTAAGCAGTTTGTCAGCAGCGGTAATGACCGTAATGCGAAAAAGCCTGATTATGAGGTAACCTTTAAAGAACCCCTCGTAGTATTCCTTCCCGAAAATTTGAGAGGTCAGGCGTGGAACTTCCCGAGAGAGCTTGCTGAAACAGTAAGAATGGCAATGAGAAACGCCAAGATCGAGATCAAGGACGTTATTCTCTGTGCGGAAAGCGATCAGCTCATCAGCCAGGAGTACCAGCATACGCCTGCGAAGGATAAGTACCTCAGGATTTTTGCCGAGAATGAAGCAAGAGCTCTCATCAATGACGATATCTCAAACTACACTCTCATCAACTGTGAGTACGGTTCAGGATATCAGAAGGCAGAAGAAAGCGCTCAGCTCAGCGCAAATGTTTATGTTATGCCTAAATCATACGTTGAAGAACTCAAAGCAGGTTTCAGAGAGCAGTCTCTGAATCTTTACAAGCTGATTCCTCCGACAGTCAGCATGATAAAGATGGCTCAGACAGGTATTTACAGCTATGACAAATCCGTAGCTCTGATCAGCCTTGATTTCTGTTCCGCAAGATTGCTCGTTATGCAGAAGGGCGTTCCGATTTATGCTCACTCATTCCAGCTCCCGCTCGGCGATATCGTGAATATTTTCGCAAACGACCAGAATTGTACTCTTGAAGAGGCATTCGAGGTTATCAGAAAATACGGCGTCGGTATATCCGATAAGTGTAATTCGGTTCAGGCCGGACGTGAAATGCGTCAAACGTTTGAGAACTTCTCAAACGAGATCGTAAGAAATCTCCGTATGGTACTTCTCAGCTGCCGTATTGAACTTGACCAGATTTATGCGAGTGACTTTGTTGCTTATATTCCGGGCGTTCTCAAACACCTGAGAACAATAAGCGTTCAGGCTGATGAGATCAATCTTATTTCGGATGCTTTCACATCACTTACGAATGTTCCTATCATTTCAAAAGAAGCCGATGAGGCAGGTTATAAGACGGCTTGCTTCTATACATACTCCTATCTCGTAAACAGCGGCGCTCAGAATGAGTATAACCTTGCGGTTATTACGGGTGGAAAGAGCGTTGACTTCGGTGCGATCAATGCGGGTATTATTAATATGGCTGCCATGGGCATTGCGGTTGTTGCAGTCGGCATTATGGCCTTTATCGGAATCAAGTCCTACGGACTTGAGGTTCGTGCCCAGAATGACCAGGCAAAGCTCAACGATGTCAAATATGACGAAATAAAGGGCTTGCTCGCAGAGCAGATCGATCTTCATGACAAAATGGATCATGCCGGCGAAGATATCGCAGCTCTTCCGAAACCGAACGCTAAGGTTTATCAGATGCTCAAAGAGGTATTTGAGCAGCTTACCGATGCCGATGAGGTTCTCCGCGTTAAGACCTATACCATCGACAGCGATGCCAATACGATCAAGACGGTCTTCCGCGTTAAGGTTCTTGAGGATTACGTAAATCTTCAGAATGAAATCAAAGCCAACAAGTTCTTCGACATTGAAGTTCCGTTGGATTCAACACGTATTCCGAAAGAGGAAGAGGTTGAAGTTTCTCATACCTTCAATGTAGTAGGTTATACTGAAGAAGAAGAGGAAGAAGAGGAAGGGTCAAGTCATCAGCATATCATCAGCCGTGGTACGAACTATGATGAAATGATTGAATCTGCGAATGGAGAGTGATAGAAATGGCTAAGAATGATAATAAAAAAGTGCCTGGAGCATTGATTGCGATTGTTGCGGTTATAGTTGCCGTTTCAGTTTTTGTTCCTACTGTATACATGCCGTACAAGAATAAGAAGCCTGCTATGGATTCGGACCATCAGGAAGCAGTTGATACGATCCAGATGTATGAGGAGTCTATTCTTAATCAGGCTTCAATTGAAAAGGATATTGCAGAGCTTGAAGCTGAGTGGGAACAGTATCAGAAGGATTACTTTGTAGACGCTGCTTCCTCGCTTGACGATCTCGAGGCTGCTATCAAGGAGTATAACTTCCATTATATTACTTTCAACAGAGGAAACGAGACGGCTGACGAGAGCGGAAAGATCAGCTTCACAGGTTCGCCGCTCTATTATGTTTCAATAAAACTCAGCGGTTATTCTTCAAGAGATGATCTCATCGACTTCCTCACATTCGTTGAGAAGGAGTCTGTCGGCTGCTATTATGTTAAGAAGTTTTCCGCTACAACTATTGAGACTGACACAGATATCGGAGATATCTCGATCAAGGTTGACGATCTCAATGTTACAATGGAAATTTATCTCTACTATTATAACCAGAAGATTCATGTTGATCCGGCTACTGAAACTGATACGGATACGGAAAGCGCAGCTTAATACTTGAAATATGTTCAGTGTTATTAATATCATAACAGCGTCAGTTCTGGCGGTTCTCGGCTTTGTGCTGGGACCGCTGAACTGTAAGATCCTAAACCGGATACCGGCAGAGTGGCTTTGTGATTACGATGAAACTCCTTCCGAAGAGCTTCTGAACGGAAATCGATATAAGATTAAGCCTATCGGTATTATTATGGGAGCGGTGCTTGCGGCGGCATATTTTTCCACTACCATCGTACTGGGTTTGTCCGCCGAATTCATACCGATAGTTTTTCTTTATGTTTTTCTTTTGCTTATTTCGGCGTCCGACGCAAAATATACCATCATACCGGATCAGTTCACTGTTGCTGTCGGTGTCATATCGCTTATTTTTGCGGTTATTGATTTCATGACCGCCAGGAATTTTATTACTTCGTGGTATGAACCCATTTTAGGCGCTGTGTGCGGATTTGCGGTTCTGATGATTCTTGACTTGTTCAGTATGCTTGTTTTCAAAAAAGCAGGCTTCGGCTTCGGTGACGTTAAGCTTATGGCAGCACTCGGAATTATGTTCGGTTTCAAGTATATTCTTGTGCTTCTGGTTATTTCTTCTCTTGTCGCCGCGGTTCATTTCCTTTTTCTCATTTTTGCGGGAAAAGCCAAAAAAGGAATTTATTTTCCTATGGGTCCGTACATCTGTATAGCGGTTGCACTTACGCTGATGCTTCAGTCGAAAATCCAACCGATTTTTAATATGTATAAAATGCTTATGGAAATGGACGCGCTGCCGTAATTATTTTTTATCGAAACAACCCGTGTTCGCACGGGTTAACACGATTTATATCAGATATGTTCAGGTTTAAGGAAAATTCAGGAAATATTTAACCTTAATTAAGTTTGAGCCTGTCGGATAAATTCGTTTTTATATTTTTATTTTTATGATCTAACTATTCTGACATCTGAATCTAACATCAAAATTCTGAAAAGGAGTCCTATTATTATGAGAGCCAGCAGCTTGAAAATCGGTCAAATTCTTATAAACATGGGTGCTATCACACCTGATCAGCTCGACCAGGCGCTTAGTATGCAGAAAACAAACAACCTCCGTTTGGGCGAAATATTAATTAACGAAAAGTTGTGCGAAGAAGAGAAGGTTTGCTTTGCTTTGTCGAAGCAGTTCTCGATTCCGTTCGTAGACCTCGATGAGGTTGAACTTAAAGATGAACTTTCAACTGTTATTTCTGCTGAGTTAGCCGAACAGTGTATGGTTGTTCCGCTTGAGCTTATCGACAAAACACTCACGATCGCCGTTGCTGACCCTCTGGACTACAAGGGTCTGAACAAAATCAGTACCACTACCAAGCTTCAGATTCAGTCTGTTATTGCGGCTCCATCACAGATCCAGAAAGCTCATCAGGCTTTGTACGCATCAAAGAGAGCCTATGACGAGGCTCGTGAGTTTATCGCAAATCAGGTGAGCCAGGCAGGCAAAGAGGACGAAATTGACGCAGCCAAAGCAGCCGCCGACGATCAGCCGATCATTCGTTTCGTAAACAACATGATCGAAGAGGCCGTAAGACTTAAAACTTCAGATATTCACATTGAGCCTATGGAAGAGGTTCTGTTGATTCGTTTCCGTATTGACGGTAAGCTTCAGAAATATATGGAAACAAGTGCTCAGCTCGCGCCTTCAGTAACGTCTCGTATCAAGTTTATCGGCGGCATGAACATCGCCGAAAAACGTATTCCTCAGGACGGTCGTATCAACTATCGTGTAGGTTCTACCGAGGTTGACATGCGTATTTCCATTCTCCCGGTAGTTTTCGGAGAGAAGGTCTGCGCCCGTATTACGACCGCTATCGGTCTGAAAATGGATAAGTCGGCAATCGGATTTTTGCCAGAGAACCTTGCAAAGTTTGATAAGCTTCTTTCACAGAACAGAGGTATTATTCTCGTTACGGGTGCTACAGGTTCCGGTAAATCTACGACGCTCTACACAGGTCTTAAGGGCGTAATGAGAGAAGATATCAACATCATCACCGTTGAGAACCCTGTCGAAATGATTATCCCGGGAATCAACCAGGTTGATATCAACGCAAAAGCAGGTCTTACCTTCGCAAGCGCACTTCGTTCAATTCTTCGTCAGGACCCTGATATCATAATGATCGGTGAGATTCGAGACAAGGAAACTGCCGAGATCGCTGCGTCCGCCGCTGTTACAGGTCACTTGGTTCTTTCCACACTTCATACATATAACGCTGCATCGTCTGTTATCCGTCTTGTTGATATGGGTGTTGAGCCGTTCATGGTATCATCAACGGTAATCGGCGTTATCGCCCAGAGACTTGTTCGCCGTCTCTGCGTGAACTGCAAGGAGCCTTATATTGCAGGCGAGCATGAGCTTGAGCTTTTGGGAATCGATGATCCGGGTCTTGAGATAAAGCTTTATCGTGCGCCTCAGGGCGGATGTGAACGCTGTAACAAGAGCGGTCACAAGGGACGTCTTGCTGTTCATGAAATTCTTATGGTTTCACCTGCCATAAAGAGAGCTATTCAGAGCGGCAAATCAACTGAGGATATCAACGAGATCGCAGTTAACGAGGGTATGATCTCGATGAGAGAGAATCTCAGAATGAATGTTATCAGCGGTATCATTTCTCTTGAAACGATGCTTGAGGCAGCAAGTGAAGATATGCTTTAATTTTTAAAAAATATGCACTAAAAAAATATGATTTCCGCAAATTTATTGTTGTAAATTTGCGGAGTCTATGATATAATCATAAATAGGTTACAGAATATCTGTGCGCAGCTTGTTCGTTTTGAGCGGCGCACAGCTACAAACTAATCACCTGAATGGGGGAAATTACTGATGGATTTTATAGCAATGGTCAAAGAAGCCGTTGAAGCAGGTTGTTCGGATATTCATATGTCGGCAGGCAACTGTCCGGCGTACAGACTTCACGGTTCAATGAGATATTGGGAAGGCGATCCTCTTACTGATGAGGATGTTACATATATGATCAGCCAGGTTCTCAACAAAGAACGTTTTGATACATTTATGGAAACATGCGACGTCGACGGTGCGGCAACGATCGAAGGCTGCAGCCGTTTCAGAATAAATGCATTCAGAACGAGAAACGGTGCGTCTCTCGTCATGCGTGTTATCAACGAAACTACTCCTGAGCTTGACAAGCTTAATCTTCCTGCGTCTATCGCAAAGATTCTTGAACTCAAGGAAGGTCTTGTTCTCGTTACAGGTCCTACGGGTTCCGGTAAGTCAACAACTCTTGCCGCAATCGTTCACCAGATCAACAGAGAGAGAAACCTCAATATTGTAACAATCGAGGATCCTGTTGAGTATCTTCACCGTCCGATCGGCTGCGTAATCAACCAGAGAGAGATCGGTCCTGACAGCCGTTCCTATCATACGGCTCTCCGTGCCGTACTTCGTGAAGACCCTGATATTATCCAGATCGGTGAGATTCGTGACTTTGAGTCGGTTTCGATCGCTCTGTCTGCTGCTGAAACAGGTCACCTTGTTTTCTCGACACTTCACACAGAGGGCGCAGCCAAGACGATTGACCGTCTTGTTGATATGTTCCCTGCCGCTCAGCAGCGTCAGGCTCTCGGTCAGATCTCAACATCTCTTAAGTGCGTTGTATCACAGAGACTTCTTCCGAGAAGCGATATTCCCGGACGTATCGGTGCGTTTGAAATTATGTTTGTTAACAGTGCTATTTCCAACCTTATCCGTGAGAACAAGATTTCAATGATCGAGCAGGTTATTGAAACAAGTAAGGGATTGGGTATGATCACAAGAAACAAGAGTATTCAGATGCTTCTTGACCGCGGCTATATCAATCAGCAGACTGCGAGAGAGTACAGCTTTGAGGTCAGTGATTCGGATCAGCCGCAGCCCGGCATGCCGGCAGGTCAGAGACCTCCTTACGGCGGTGCTGCAATGAACAATCGAAGATGAGGT
This sequence comes from uncultured Clostridia bacterium, assembly GCA_946186535.1. GTDB lineage: Bacteria > Bacillota > Clostridia > Oscillospirales > Acutalibacteraceae > RUG592. Next base: position 8,143 of record CAMHNT010000011.1, on the reverse strand, counting down.
GAAAAACTTTGAAATATTCATATCTTGCCATTGACGGTAAAAATAAAAAATACAGAAGTGAAGTCACCGCCGAAAGCCGTGAGGACGTAAAAAGAATCCTCGCCGAAAGAGGTATGACCGCTATTGAGATCAGCGAATATAAGGATCCTGCCTTGGGCGATCAAGAGAACCTCCCATGGTATCAGAGAGATATCAGCTCCAAGGATATCCACGATGTAGTTCTTCCAAAGAAAAAGGTTCTTACGACATTGCATCAGATGGCTATCATGATGAAATCAGGTATTTCGCTTTCTATGGCTATGGAAGTATTGCTTGATACTGAAGCAGACAAGCAAATGAAGAAAATTCTGACAATTGTCAGCACAGAGCTTTATAACGGTGTTCCGCTTTCTCAGTCGCTCGGTTCGTTTAAGTCCTTCCCGGAAGTTGTAATCAGCCTTGTTGCTGCCGGTGAAGCAAACGGTCGTCTTGATATGGCATTTGAAAATGCCGCTGACATTCTCCACAGAGAAATTACTTTGAGCGCTAAAATCAAGAGTGCTATGATGTATCCTATGTTCCTTATTGGATTGACGCTTGCTATGATCATCGTAATGTCAATGTTCGTATTGCCTTCGTTCGCAAACGTATTTTTGTCATTTGGTTCCGACCTGCCTGCTATTTCCAAAGCGGTAATGGCGTTCTCGGACTTCATGATTGACTTCTGGTGGTTAGTTCTTATTATAATAATAGGTATAGTTGTAGGTTTCAGATCGCTTCTCAAATACAATGAGTCATTCGCAATGTGGCTTGCTGAAACTCTTCTGAAGATTCCGATTATCGGACCTGTTATGTCAAACACTTATGTTGCTCGTTTCTGTAACATCATGGCAACTTTGACAGACGCCGGTGTTAGTATTCTTAAAGCTCTTGAGCTTTCGCGTGATGTTGTATCCAATATCTATATGAAAGACTGTCTGAACCAGGTTATTGAAGACGTTAAAATCGGTACGCCGATCAACGTTTCAATGAGCCATTATGATATATTTGATTCCATTCTCGTATCAATGGTACGTGTAGGTGAGGAATCCGGTATGTTCTCCGACTCAATGCACAAGATGGCTGACCTCTATCAGGAGCAGGCCGATGAGTCCACAAAAAGATTGACAGACGCTATGACGCCTGCTATGACGATCATAGTTGCCGGCGTCGTTGGTGTAGTTGCGGTTTCTATCGTAATGCCGATGTTTGGTATGTATGGTGTTGTTGCAGAGTCTTCACAGTAATCTTTGTACAAAAAAGGTTAATAGAAAATAAAGAATCCCGGTGCTCGTCACCGGGATTTTTTGAAATGATAGATTTTATGAATAAATAAAAAGAATGCTGAGCTTGATACTATTCTCCGATAAAAAGGCTGTCGACTTTTTTTATTGGAGCATAGTGTTAAATAAAAAAAGATAATCAGGTCTGTTTGTGAAAATGGTCATAACCGCCGTTGACATGTCATAGAATGTATTAACATTTGTCAAAGGTGGGATAATTTTGAAGAATAACGGATCAATAAGCGACAGCACCCGGAAAAGATTTCTATGGTTAGAGGTTTCGGGTGCCGTTTTTGTGTCTGTTGCTGCGGTAATATTGCATTTTATGTATGAATGGAGCGGAAATCAATTCTGGGCGACGCTTTTTTCTTCGGTTAATGAAAGCGTATGGGAGCATTTAAAAATTTTTTCTATACCTTATGTGTTCTGGGCGTTTGTTGAACTGTGCTGTGTGAGGATCCCGTTTAAAAAATTTGTATCGGCAAAGGTTCTTAGTCTGTATTTCATGCTGATTTCGATACCGCTTTTTTATTATACATATACGGGTATTTACGGAAAAAACATTGCATTTGTGGATATATTGAGCGGATTTGTTTTTACGGTGCTGACATTTGTTCTGTCGTATCGCATGGTTGTAAAAGCTCCGTGTATAGAAATGTACTATAGACTTTCTCTTGTGCTGTTTGTTATTTATTGTTTAATGATTTCGTACTTTACATTTTTACCCCCGAGACTGGATCTGTTCAGAGATCCGACAAGCGGAGAGTATGGAATACCCAGGGTTTTTGAATGAGTAACAAATATGTGAACAGTTTTAAAATATACTTAATTTAGTCGCCTTGGAGCGGCGAGGAGAATTTGTTTTAGTCTCAAGGAAGGGACGCTTTCTGCCAAAGCGTCCCTCTTTCCAAAACAGTCCGCCGGACTGTTTTGGAAATTCACCCTTGCAAAGGGCAGGATTATGCCTTCGGCGACCAAGGGCGCTGCCCTTGGAACCTGCGCACTTTTTGAAAAAAAGTGCGTCAAAAACTTTAATAGTCCTCTGTCAAAGTTTTTCGCAATTTTAAAAATTGATCATTTTTATAGAGGTTAATAAAATCTTAACTGATTCAAAAGCCCTGATGGAATACCGTTAAGATAAAGAAAAAGCGAACCTATGATCAGGTTCGCTTTCAATATATATTTTTTCAGCTTTCTTAAGTTTCCGTATTTTTTTTGTTTTTCCTGAATTCAGCTATAATATCGCTTCGTTTCTCGGAAGGAATCCAATAGCCTTTCAAATAGAATATTACAACGATTGCGGCCGAAATAAGCCAGCCGATAGGCCAGGAAAGCCATATGCCTGTTGAACCGAAATAAGGCGACAAAATATAGGCTAACCCAACTCTAAGAAGCAAATCAGAAAATGTTGAAATTACGAAAAACCTTACGGCGCTTGCGCCTCGCATAATTCCGTCGGCGGAAAGCTTTAGCATTACAACAAAATAGAAAGGCGATACGATGATCAGGAATTCCTTTCCGGTCTGAAGTGCTTCCTGAGTCGGTGAGTCCATAAAAACGCTGACCAAAAAGTTTCCTGCGAACGTATAGGCAGCCGCAAACGGAAGCGCGATTACAGCACCGATTTTCAAAGCTGAACGAAAACCTTCCCTGACTCTTTCGTAGTTTCCGCTTCCGAGATTCTGGGCGGTGTAGTTTGAAACGGCATTTCCCGCTGTGTTGAAAACCGTGATTGCAAATGTGTTAAGCTGAATTGCAACACCGTAACCTGCGATTATTGATGAAGAATCAAAGCTGTTCACAAGTCCCTGAATAAGCAGTCCGCCGACCGAAACAAAGCTCTGTTGGAGTATACTCGGCACAGCGAGAACAAGAATTTTTTTCATTGACGATGATGAGAGAAGGGGAGGAGTTTTTGTTGTTTTGATTTTCTTCATTTCAACAAGAAGCGCAATCAGTGAAAGAACCGATGAGATTCCCTGAGCAATGAATGTTGCCCAAGCAACACCGGCAACTCCCCAATGGAATACTGCAACGAAAATATAGTCGAGAATAATATTTCCGATCGATGACGCAATCAGGAAGTAGAGAGGAGTACGGGAGTTGCCGAGGGCGTTGAATGCGCCTGTACATATATTGTACAGATAGAGAAAAACGAATCCGTATATGTAAATTCTAAGGTACAGTGCTGAATCGTCAAAGATGTTTTCGGGTGTTTTCAGAACCTTAAGAAGAGGATCGCTCAGAAAAAAGCTGATAACCGAAAGTATGATTCCGGCGCCGAGAGCAAGCACAACGGAGGTTGAAACAGCGGTTTTGACTTCGCTGTATTTTTTTCCGCCGTAAAGTCCTGAAATAACAACTGAACATCCGATATTGGTTCCGAGTGCGAAAGCCATTATTATCATGGTTATCGGATATGAAGCACTGACGGCAGCCAGAGCTTCCTCGCCTGCATATCTGCCTGCTATAAGCTTATCCGCAATGTTGTAGACCTGTTGAAACGCTACGCTCAGAACCATCGGGAGAGCGAATTTAATCAGAGTTTTAGTAGGATTCTCACGGGTGAGGTCCGTCATAAAAATCACACTCCATTTTATATTTTATGAAATATATACTACACCTACAAAGAAAAAAAGTCAAATAATGTCGCGATTTAAAGAATTAAAATGTTTTTTTGTTTTAAAAATTTTTTTGTGATATTTGCTGTAAGCTTAAATACAGATGAGGTTACTGTTGGGAGATGTTATTTTGGTGGTATCTGTTATAATAATAGTGGTCATATTCATGGTGCTTTCAGGGCTGGCATGTGTGTTATTACACAAAGAAAAAAAGATGAGGGATTCTCATTGCAGGGGATGTCCGTACAGAAAAGAATGTGAAGATATTAAACGGAATAAAAAGAAAAAACAATGAATTTCAAACAGACTATATTATTTACGAACTAATGTTTGATTTTTCATTTCAAATGTGTTATACTAATTCCATGTGAATCGGTAATTTGTATTGCCGTATATATGCAAAAGAGGTGAGTTTTGTGGATAAATTAACCAAAAGTCAGCAAAAGGTGTATGATTACCTGGTGAAGAAAAAGGACGACGGATTTGCTCCGACTGTCAGGGAAATATGCGAGGCTACGGGATTTAAATCCACTTCAACCGTACACGCGCATCTGAATACGCTCGAAAGACTCGGATATATTTCGAGAAAATCAGACTGCGCAAGAGCAATAGTTATCAACAAGCCTGACGGAACACCCGAAAGTGTTGCCGTTCCGATCATCGGTACGGTTACGGCAGGTATGCCTATTTTTGCGTTTGAGGAAAATCTTGGCTATGTGACTGTTGATGAAAGCGTCAAGAGGGGCAGGGAGATTTTCGCACTCCGAGTCAAGGGCGACAGTATGATCAATGCAGGAATTTTTGACGGAGATGCGGTTGTTTTCGTCAGACAGTCGGTTGCGGAAAACGGTGAGATCGTCGTTGCGCTCATCGAGGACGAGGCAACCGTCAAGAGGTTCTATAAGGAAAACGGATATTTCAGGCTTCAGCCGGAAAACCCGGACTATGAACCGATATTGACGGAAGAGGTTAAAATTCTCGGCAAGGTCGTAACCCTTGTAAGGAACTATGAATGACGGCTATTATAGGGGAAAATTATGAACGGTAATTTTAACGGCAAGAATATTGAGATCGAAAGAAAATATCTGATAAATATGCCTGATATTGAAGTCCTGAAGGCTCAGCCGAACTATTCAAGTTCTTTCATAGAGCAGATGTATATTTCCGACAGCGGTGAGTTCGGCGGCGACCGGATCAGAAAAAGAGAATATCATGACATCACAAAATATTTTAAAACACACAAGGAAAATATCAACGGTATCAGTAAAATCGAAATAGAACAGGAGATCTCTGAAGAAGAATACAACAGGCTCGCAGAGAAAAAACTAAGCGACACCCGTGCGATAAAAAAGGTTCGTCACTGCTTTGATTTCAGGGGACAGCTTGTTGAGCTTGATATATATGAATTCTGGAGTGATAAGGCGACTCTTGAGGTAGAGCTTCAACATGAGGATCAGGAGGTTTATATTCCCGATTTCATTGAAGTTATAGGTGATGTTACGGGCGACAACTCTTACAGCAATTATGCGCTTTCCTTTCTTTAAGAAGGGTTCAGCCGAATAAATATAAATGGTTAGTAATGTATTATTTTTAATTTGTTCATCACAAGTTACAATTTTTAATATATAATTTGTAAAAAATGGGAACACTCTGAGACGGAAAATATAAATAAGGAAATTTGTTATAATATTGTTAAAATAACGATAAAAATTATTAATTTTAATTTTCTTGTTTGTATATAAATCTTTTGAGATGTCTGATTACATAATCTGATCGTTGTGTAATTAATAAAAATTTACCGTATTACGGTTTGGAGGTTATTTAAAATGAGTGCAGGAAAGATTCTTGTAGTTGATGATGATATCAACATTTGTGAATTATTGAGATTATATATCGAAAAAGAGGATTTTCAGGTTGTTATCGCAAACGACGGAAACGAGGCTCTGAGACTTTTCGAATCGGAGCATCCCGATTTTGTTATGCTTGACATTATGCTTCCCGGTCTTGACGGATGGCAGGTCTGCCGAGAGATACGCAAGCAGTCGCAGTGCCCTATAATTATGCTTACAGCTAAAGGCGAGGTTTTCGATAAGGTTCTCGGTCTTGAACTCGGAGCGGACGACTACGTCGTAAAGCCTTTTGAGGCGAAAGAGGTTGTCGCAAGAATTCGCGCCGTTCTGAGACGTACGGGTCAGCCTGAAATTTCACAGGTAAAAGAGGTTAAATGGGACAAGCTTTCGATTAATCTCACGAACTATGAGCTTAAGGTCAACGGGGTTCAGATCGATACTCCGCCGAAGGAAATGGAGCTTATCTATCATTTGGCGAGCAACCCCAACAGAGTTTTCACAAGAGATCAGCTTCTTGACGAAGTCTGGGGATTTGACTACTACGGTGACTCCAGAACGGTCGACGTTCACATCAAGCGCCTCAGGGAAAAGCTTGAGGGAGTTTCGGACAAGTGGGTTCTGAAAACAGTCTGGGGCGTAGGCTATAAATTTGAGGTTAAGGAATAATTGACGGTTATCCGGAAATCGGATGGCCTGATTTGAGGGCGGTTGTCTTTGCTATGAAAAATCGACAGACTATTTTTAAAAAATATCTGTATATAAGTATGATCGTTATTCTGATAGGCTTTACTCTTCTTGGTGTGATGATTGTTTTTTTTGTGACCCAGAACTGGGAAACAGAGAGATGGGAAACGCTTAAGAATAATGCAACAACAATTTCACTTTCCGTCACCGACAGTGCAACGCTGAATTCAGGTGAGGTTTCCTTTGGGTCCAAGGAACAGAAAATTCTCGAGGGTACGATGAGAACTCTCTCCAACGGATTGAATTCGGACATAATAATTGCGGATACATCGGGAAAAATTCTTCTGTGTTCTGAAAATGCCGTCGGTATCGATCGTCAGACGGAGATTGACCCCGTTTTTGTTGAACGTGCGATAGGCGGGAATTTTTCGGAGGTTTCCGATTTTGGCGGAATTTATGAGACTAAATATTATATAGTAGGCGTTCCGGTTCATATTATGCAGAATGATGAACTTGTGTCGATAGGCGCAGTTTTTGTGACAAGCTCGGCTTCGCACTACAGAGAATATGTTGTAACGCTTGTAAAAATATTCTGTTCCGCAGGCATAGTGACGTTTGCGCTGATTTTCTGTTTTGTAGGAATTTTTTCATATCAGCTCACCAAGCCGCTCCAGCAGATGTCCAAGGCAGCAAAGGCTTTCGGTAAGGGCGATTTTTCAATTCGCGTTAATGTCAAGAGTCAGGACGAAATCGGAGAGCTTGCGAAAGCTTTCAATTCAATGGCAGATTCGCTTGCGGCTTCGGAGGGAATGCGAAGGGCTTTTGTCGCAAATGTTTCTCATGAGCTGAAAACTCCGATGACAACGATAGCCGGATTTATTGACGGTATTCTTGACGGAACGATTCCGCCGGAAAGAGAAAGATACTATCTGAATATAGTAACCGTTGAGGTGAAAAGACTGTCGCGTCTGGTTACTTCAATGCTCGCTCTTTCAAGAATTGACAGCGGTGAGCTAAAAATGGTCACTCAGAGTTTTGATATTTCTTCGACGGTTTTGAATACATTTCTCACTTTTGAACAGAAGATTGACGAAAGAAAAATTAATATCATAGGTCTCGAGGATAACCGTCCGATTTTCATTGAAGGCGATCCGGATATGATCCATCAGGTTGTCTATAACCTCGTTGAAAATGCGACAAAGTTCACGAATGTGGGCGGAGACATTAAGGTTTCGGTTGAAGATAAAGGTTCGGACGTCTGGGTTTCAATCACAAATACAGGTCCCGGTATTCCGCCCGAGCAGATCGGATTTGTGTTTGACAGGTTCTATAAAACGGATAAGTCGAGAAGTCACGACAAAAACGGCATGGGGCTGGGGCTTTATCTCGTTAAAACAATCATCAGGCTTCACGGCGGCGAAATTACAGCCGAAAGCGTTGTTGACAAATACACGTGCTTTAAGTTCAGACTTCCCAAGAAAAAAGAGGTCACTAAAAAGCGTATCTCTAAGGAAAGCAAAAATAGTTCTGAGAAATAATTGTTTTGATATGGAATCAGGAATTTAAAGTTTTCCTGATTTCATGGTTTTCCTTGGATTTTAGAATTATAGACTTGTAACATTTCTAAGATTTTGTTATAATAAAATCAGGAAAATCAATGATTTAATGAATTATTTTATAAATTTAA
>CAMHNT010000010.1 GCA_946186535.1 uncultured Clostridia bacterium | reverse complement strand
TAAGCGAGGTTCTCGAGAGCCTTGAGCCTGTTGTTGAGAGAAGACCCGACCTCGTTGAGGCTGGCGTTATTGACAGACTCGTTGAGCCTGAGAGACAGATCATCTTCAGAGTTCCGTGGGTTGACGACAACGGCAAGACTCAGGTTAACCGCGGCTTCAGAGTTCAGTATAACTCTGCTATCGGTCCTTACAAGGGCGGTCTCCGTCTCCATCCTTCAGTATATATCGGTATCATTAAGTTCCTCGGCTTCGAGCAGATCTTCAAGAACAGCCTGACAACCCTTCCTATGGGCGGCGGCAAGGGCGGCTCAGACTTCGATCCTAAGGGCAAGAGCGACGGAGAGATCATGCGTTTCTGTCAGAGCTTCATGACAGAGCTTTTCAGACACATCGGTCCTGACTGCGACGTTCCTGCAGGCGACATCGGTACAGGTGCAAGAGAGATCGGCTATATGTTCGGTCAGTACAAGAGACTTAAAAACGAGTTCACAGGCGTTCTCACAGGTAAGGGTCTCACATTCGGCGGCTCACTCGCAAGAACAGAGGCTACAGGTTACGGTCTCTGCTACTTCACAAACGAGATGCTCAAGGCTAACGGCAAGAGCTTCGAGGGTAAGACAGTAGTTATCTCCGGTTCGGGCAACGTTGCTATCTACGCTACACAGAAGGCTACAGAGCTTGGCGCAAAGGTTGTTGCTCTTTCCGACTCAAACGGCTACATCTACGACAAGAACGGTATCGACCTTGCAGCTGTTAAGCAGCTCAAAGAGGTTGAGAGAAAGAGAATCAAGGAGTACGTTACAACTCATCCGGACGCAACCTACACAGAGGGCTGCAGCGGTATTTGGAGCATTCCTTGCGACATCGCTCTTCCGTGCGCAACTCAGAACGAGATCGACAAGGAGAGCGCAGAGCTTCTCGTAAAGAACGGCTGCTTCGCAGTTTCCGAGGGCGCTAACATGCCTTCAACTCCTGAGGCTATCGAGGTTTACCTCAGCAACGGTCTCCTCTATGGTCCTGCAAAGGCTGCAAACGCAGGCGGCGTTGCAACATCAGGCCTCGAAATGAGCCAGAACAGTGCAAGACTCAGCTGGACATTCGAAGAGGTTGACGCTAAGCTCCAGGATATCATGAAGAGCATCTTCAAGTCATGCGACGAGGCTGCTAAGGAGTACGGTCTCGAGGGCAACTACATGGCAGGCGCTAACATTGCAGGCTTCCTTAAGGTTGCAGAGGCTATGAAGGCTCAGGGCTGTGTATAATTCGGTATACAATGCTTTTGTAAATTGAATATATAAAATATTAGCGTTCCCTGTCGGCTGATGGGGAACGCTTTTGTGTTACATATATAATGAAAATCACTTCTCGGAATGAAACCGGAAGTGCTTTTGTCGCATTATTTATTTTGTTTGGTTTTGCTTTTTTCGTTTTTCTTTTCTTCACCGAATGTTCTTCCGATGAATCTGTCATAAAATGTGTACAGCTTCTGGGTGCCGTTTTCAAGATGATAGTAGTGGATTATGTAAGGGAAAAGAAGTACGAGCAGAAGCACAAACAGAATAAGCATCGATATGGTTTTAAAGTAAACCATTGCAACAAGTACAATAATTGTTGCAAGTGCAAACATGTGCGTAACGATCAGGTGTATCAGCCTTTCGTGCTGGAAAAACTGGGTTTGGGTGAGAAGCTGATTTTTCAGTTCCTCACGTTCTTCCTTTGAAAGCTTTGAAAGCTTCTCGGGAGATGTCTGATTTTCAATGTATTCAATATAATCGCAAAGTCTTTTATACACAAAAATCCCTCCTTTGCATGATAATTTATTCCTCGGTCAGTTCACAGACAAAAACTTCATTTTCATTTGTAAATCCGTTTCGCTCATACCATTTTATTGAATTGCAGCTTGGAAATACAAGTATAAGTTCGCATTTTAAATCTGCCAGATAAGCTTTGATATATTTCAGAAGCTCCGTGCCGATACCCTTGTTTCGGTATTCCTTCAGTGTAAATACATTTGTGAGATATGAAATGTTTTCGGCTTTTCCGTTGGGTCTTGGAATTTTCGGAATGAGGGATACGAACATAGCCGAGATTATAATGTTGTTTTCTTCCGCAACAAATATTCTGTAGTCGTCATGATCTTTCAGAAACCGTACAAATTCTGATATGAACTTTTCTTTTTCGACGCCGTCAAGATTATGTTCTCCGTAATCGATATCGCCCTCTGCACCGTGAAGCCACTTCATCTCAGCAAGCTGTCTGTAATCTTTTTCTTTACCGCACCGTATGGTCATATCAATCCCTTAACCCTTCGCATCGTACCATGTGTCTCCGACGTTTGCGTCGGCGGTCAGAGGAACGTTTAGCTTTACAGCATTCTCCATTTCCTCCTTAAGGATTGCCGCCGCCTTCTCGGCTTCTTCCTTCGGCGCTTCAACTATCAGCTCATCGTGAACCTGGAGAATCAGTCTTGACTTCATGTTCTCCGCCTTTAAGCGGTTGTAAACCTTTATCATTGCTATCTTGATTATGTCAGCCGCCGTGCCCTGAATAGGCATGTTCCTTGCTACACGCTCTCCGAACGCACGCAGGTTTCTGTTGCTTGCGGTAAGCTCCGGGAGATATCTTCTTCTGCCGAACATTGTGTCAACATAACCTTGATTCTTCGCCTTTTCAACGACAGCATTCATATATCTGTCAACTCCGCTGTAGTGCGAAAGGTATGATTTGATGTAGCTGTCGGCTTCCTTTCGTGTAACTCCGATGTCCTTTGCGAGAGAAAATGCGCCGATACCGTAGACAATACCGAAGTTGACGGCTTTCGCTCTGCTTCTCATTGTGGAGTTCACCATATCGACAGGCATTCCGAAAACCTGAGAGGCTGTAACAGTATGAACGTCAACGCCGTCCTTGAAAGCGTTGATCATCTCCTTGTCGTCTGCGATGTGGGCGAGAACACGAAGCTCGATCTGTGAGTAGTCTGCGTCAACAAGAGTATAGCCGTCCTCGGCAATAAAGAATTTCCGAAGCTCCCTTCCGACTTCCGTCCTGACAGGGATATTCTGGAGGTTCGGTTCAAGCGAGGAGATACGTCCCGTTCTTGTTTCGGTCTGGTTGAATATGGAGTGTATCCTTCCGTTTTCGTCCGTAACCTTTACGAGACTGTCACAGTAGGTGGATTTCAGCTTGGCAAGCGTTCTGTATTCGAGAATCATGTCAATAACCGGGTGAGCGTACCTGATCGCTTCGAGAACGTCTGCACTCGTTGAATATCCGCTCTTTGTTTTCTTAGCACCGGGAAGTCCGAGATCCTCAAAGAGCGCTGTTCCGAGCTGTTTCGGTGAGTTGATGTTGAACTCTTTTCCTACTTCCTTGTAAATGTCCTTCTGTAGCTTTTCGATCTTTTCACCGAGCATAACTCCGTAGCTTTCGATCTGTGCTCTGTCAACCCTGAATCCGTAGTTTTCCATATCAGCAAGCACGTTTGCAAGCGGAATTTCGATATCCTTAAGAAGTTCCAGCTGACCGTTTTCCTCAAGCTTTCCCGTGAGTACATCACAGAGCTTAGGAAGAAAGGACGCATTGCTCGCCAATTCACTGCTGTACAGAAGCGAATTCTCGTAGTATTTCACAGGTATCCTGTATTCCTCGAGAAGTCTGCTTGTATCATATGTGCTTGCGGAGGGGTTGAGAATATATGCGGCAAGCTGAGTATCCATAACAATATTTTTCGGCTCGATATCATTATTAATAGAAAAGGCAAAAACAGCCTTTGAGTTGACTGTATATTTATCTATATTTTCATCACTCAGAAGCTTAACAAAAAGCTTATCCGCACCGTCGCTCAGAACGGCAACAGAGTCACCGACATTTATATAAAGTGCATTGACCTTGCCTTTGTAAATATCCGCTATGAAATAAGCCTTTCCGTCGGCTGTGACTTTTTCGAGAATTTTATCGCCGTCGGGTTCGGTGTCAAGGGGAGGGAGCTTTGCGGTTTCCTCGGTTTTTGTCTGAAGCTTGACGTCTGAGCGGAGATCCCACTTCTTGATGAGGGAGAAAAGCTCGAGACCTGCAAGCTTCATCACAACGTCGTCGGCGTTGTACTCCTTTATATTATAATGGGAAAGTTCTGTGTCGATCGGCGCTTCACGGCTGATCGTGCCGAGCATTTTGCTCATGAAGGCACTGTCCTTTCCTGCGATGAGCTTTGCCTTCATGCCGGGCTTTATGTCGAGAGTGTCGATGTTTTCATATATATAGTCGATCGTGCCGTATTTCTGTATCAGATCGCCTGCGCCCTTTTTTCCGATTCCGGCAACTCCCGGGATATTGTCCGAGGTATCTCCCTGTAAAGCCTTTATTTCAATCATCTGTGGGGGAGTTACTCCGTACTCCTCTTTTATTTTTTCAATATCATACAGTTCGGCTTCCGCTTTTCCCATTTTCGTTGCGGCAAGACGAACCGTTACGTTTTCCGAAACAAGCTGAAGAGAATCTCTGTCGCCCGTTGCGATAACGCATTTGTTTCCTGTTCTGTCGCATTCGGCGGCGAGCGTTCCGAGAATGTCGTCCGCTTCAAAGCCCTCGCACTCAACGAGAGTGTAGCCGAGCGTTTTCAGAAGATCCTTTAAAACAGGCATCTGCTGAGCAAGCTCCTCGGGCATACCTTTTCGGTTGGCTTTGTAGCCGTCGAAAGCCTTGTGACGGAAGGTCGGAGCTTTGAGATCGAATGCAATGGCAACACCGTCGGGGTTTGTCACCTCTTTTATTTTGTCGAGCATAGTCAGAAATCCGTAAATAGCATTGGTGAACTGACCGTCCTTTGTGGTCAGAAGCTTGATTCCGTAAAACGCTCGGTTAACAATGCTGTTTCCGTCAACGACTAAAAGTGTCATTTTCAACACCTCACTTTTTATTCTTTAGAAACTAAGTTGTTGGATCACGCAAAAATTTTGCGTTTCAGGGAGAGGTTATCAATTAAATAATTTTCCGGCGAAGCGAAGCCGGAAAAAGTTTAGGTCAAGCCTTTTCAAAGGCTTGCGGGTCTGGGCAGAGCCCAGCGGTTTCCAAAGGCGGAGCCTTTGGCGGAATTTTAAGGGCAGAGCCCTTAACTGTATATTACTTTATAAAAATGCCGCACTGCGGCATTTTTATAAAATTATTGTAAAGATTTTGTATAAGCGTATCCGTTTACTATTATATCAGCATTATCTGCGATATTTTTGATATCAATCATATTTAATTCTGACCTCCTTGATATCCTTCAGAAAACTGTTTGGGTCTATATACAGATTCTCCAGGATCGGAATTAAATCAATATAATCCTCAATTTCTTTATCGCCGTATTTTGCAGTGACTACAATATAGCCGTTATCCCATTCAGTGATTCCGGTATATTTATCAAGTTTTTCCGATGTCCGAAATCGAATTCTTTTTCCTTTGCAAGTGAATGAAGTGTAACGTCCTTCGCTTGATAAAACAGCTTCATAATCCATACAGCACTCTCCAGTAACAAATCTCATCAGTCTATAAGACTCTTGACCGCAGTAATCTCTTTCGCCTTGATATAAACTCTCGGTACACGTTTTCCGACAAGACAAACTACCTCGTAGTTTATCGTTCCGGTCCATGAAGCAACATCGTCGGTTGAAATCTCAACATCGCCTGTCTTGCCGATAACAGTCACTACGTCGCCTACTTTAATATTATCGATCCCCGTAACGTCAATCATACACTGATCCATACAGATCCTTCCGACAACCTTTGCTTTCTTTCCGCCTACTATCATATATGCGTCGTTCGCAAGGTTGCGTATATAACCGTCGGCATAGCCGATCGGAACGGTTGCGATTTTAAGCTTTCTGTCTGCGGTAAAGGTTCTTCCGTAGCTTACGGTTGTGCCGGGTTCGATTTCCTTGATGTGAGCGACAACCGACTTTATCTCCATGGCAGGGCGGAGGTCTATCTGACCCTTGAGCTTGCCCGACGGCGCAAGACCGTAGAGTATGATTCCTGCTCTTACCATATCGATGTGAGCGTCCGGATAGTCCATGATCGCCGCACTGTTTGAGCAGTGGCAGATGATACTGTCGGTATCGACGCCGTTTTCCTTGAGCGAGCCTATCAGGTATTTGAAGCATTTTATCTGCTGATCCGTGTAATCCCTGCCCTCGTCCTTTTCGTCCGATACTGCGAAGTGTGTGAAGATACCCTCGGCATTAAGACCGTCAAGCCCCAATATCTCAAGAGCCTGAGAGACGGCGTCGTCCCGGTCGATATCCTGGCACATGATGCCTATCCGGCTCATGCCTGTGTCAATCTTAAGATGAATTTTGACCTTGACTCCGAGATTCACTGCGCTTTCCGAAAGCTCATGAGCGTACTCGACCGAGAAAACCGCCTGAGAGATATTGTTGTCGCTTAGCTCCTTTGCGTAGCTTGCCGGGGTGTAACCGAGTATAAGAATCGGCAAAGTAACTCCGTTGAGTCTGAGCTCGAGAGCTTCCTCAAGATTTGAAACGGCGAAGAAATCTGCGCCGAGCTTTTCGTAGAGCTGACCGAGTTCCACGGCTCCGTGACCGTAAGCGTCCGCCTTTATTACACAGCAGAGCTTTGTGTCCTTTGATATCTGTTGTTTAATAACCTTAAAATTATGCTCGACCCGGTCGAGATTTACTTCCGCCCAGGTTCTCTTGAAATAACTTTCCACTTTAATATGTTTCCTTTCTATTTCCGGAATATTTCAAAATTATCGGTATCAAAAATGATACACTTTTCTAATCTATTATTATATTACTTTAGGAATAAAAAGGCAATATTTATTGAGGATATAATTTTGGTTTTTTAATATGAATGAGTGAATTTTAAAATTACACACTGTTTTGATCTGCCTTTGGTGATATAAAAACATAATGAAGATTAGCATAACGGCGAATCCGGACCGATAAATTAATGCGGCATAGGAGTCTGAAATTATATCCATAAAGAAAACGGTCATTTGTTTACTGTATGTAAACTATTTATTATCATTTCTGTAAAATCTTGACATCATAAATTATGTGTGATATCATTGAAGATACGGATTTAGTGATTTAAAATGAAGCTTGTACAATTAAGGAAAAGTGATTTCGTATATAATATGCTTTGTATGTTTATTGGTGTTTATGAAACATATTAAAAGCAGCGTTTGAATATATTTTATCTGGGACAACACTTGTCTTTATTTTTTTGTTTTCATTTTTATTTTTTACATGACCCACTTTAATAAAAAGAGGTAGATAAAATGCTATTGGACAGATTTTTGCCCCGTATCGAATTTGATTCCTACGAGGATTTTAAGCAGAATTTCAGAATAAATATTCCCGAAAATTTTAACTTCGGTTATGACGTTGTCGATGAATGGGCGAAGCAGGACGAGAATAAAAAAGCTCTCGTATGGTGCAATGACCACGGTGAGGAAAAGACCTTTACATTTAAGGATATAAGTCTTCTTTCAAACCGTGCTGCGAATTATTTTAAGAACATCGGAATTAAAAAAGGCGATGTTGTTATGATGATTCTCAGACGCCGCTGGGAGTATTGGATTTGTGCCGTTGCACTGAATAAGATCGGCGCAGTTATTATTCCAAGCACGCTCCAGCTGACGAAAAAGGATATTGTATACCGAGGAAATGCCGCAAAGGTCAAAGCTTTTGTCTGCCTTAACGATGATTTTGTTATAGAGCAGGTTGAGAAATCGCTTTCCGAAATTCCGACCGTTACACATCATATCGTAGTCGGTGAAGCCCGTGAAGGCTGGGAGTTCTTTGAGGACGAGATCGCAAAATTCCCTGATGAGTTCGAACGTCCTACAGGCGATGAGGCAACATCGTGGGATGACATAATGCTCGTTTATTTTACGTCGGGTACAACAGGTATGCCGAAGATGATACAGCACAATTTCGCTCATCCTCTCGGCCACATCATTACCGCAAAATACTGGCAGCAGGTTCAGGAGAACAAGCTTCATATGAGCGTTACGGATTCCGGCTGGGCAAAGTTTGGATGGGGCAAGATCTACGGTCAGTGGATATGCGGCGCAGTTGTTTTTGCTTATGATATGGATAAGTTCGTTCCGAAAAAGCTTCTTGAGAAGATGTCTCAGTACAAGCTCACGACATTCTGTGCGCCTCCGACTATGTACAGATTCATGCTGCTCGAGGACGTTGCAAGCTACGACCTTTCTTCAATACAGCATTGGGCTACGGCAGGCGAGCCGCTTAACCCGGAGGTTAACTCGAAGTGGTTCGGCTTTACGGGACACAATATATATCAGGGCTTCGGTCAGTCCGAGGGACCTGTGCTTCTTGCTGATTTCCAGTGGGACGACATCAAGATCGGTTCAACGGGAAAGCCGTCGCCGCTCTATGACATCAGACTTCTCGACAGCGAGGGAAATGAGGTAGGAACGGGCGAGGAAGGTTCGATCTGCGTTATGGACGTTAAGAACAATCCTCCGGTAGGTCTTTTCACGGGCTACTATCTGAATCCGGAAATGACCGAAGAGGTTCTTCACGGAAAGTGCTACAATACATGCGACATGGCTTGGCGTGACAGCGAGGGCTACTATTGGTTCGTCGGACGTAACGATGACGTTATCAAATGCTCGGGATACAGAATCGGACCTTTCGAGGTTGAGAGCGCGCTGCTTGAGCACGACGCTGTTATTGAATGCGCTATCACCGGTGTTCCCGACCCGGTAAGAGGTCAGATCGTAAAGGCTACGTGTGTAATCAAAAAGAATTATGAGCCGAGCGAGGAGCTTATCAAGGAGCTGCAGAATCATGTCAAGCACTCGACTGCGCCTTATAAATACCCGCGTGTGATAGAGTTTGTTGACGAGCTTCCGAAAACCTACAGCGGCAAGATCAAGCGTGCTCAGATCAGACACGAGGACGAAGAGACTGTCAGGGTAAGGGACGAGAATCAGCCGAATTTTAACAAGAATTGATATTTGTATTTTTGTGATTTGCTGTCAGAGAAATGTGGGTGAAATATATGATGAAGCGCAGCATAATTAAAGCGGCGATTTTTACGGTGGCCGCTTTAGGTTTGTTTGGTTTTTCAATGCTTCTTTTGGAAAAACGTGGTACGGGTGCAGTATATTTTGTATTGCTTTGGCTGGCGGTTATTATGGGTGCTTCCGCATTGGGCTTTTGGACCGCTTCTGCTGCCGATGGATTATTTCATAAAAGTAATGCGGTGAAAATCAATGCTGTACTCAGCGGTTCACTGCTGATAATATCACTGCTGGCCGCTTTTTACGAACGCTGGTCTGAGTTTACCGGCTGGGGAGATTTCACTTCGTTTGCAATACTGTTCCTTCTTTCGGCTCCGCTTGCAATTTCTTTTTTCATTCACATGACGATGTTCGTGATACAGATATGCAAATCAAAAACTAAAGAATAAATGTGCATTATTCCTGCTTTCGGACAGAATGAAGGTTAATAATGCAGCTTGAATTTTCGGTAAATTTTATACGAAAACAGAATAAAAGAAAAAACAGTGCCTCCGCAGAGATTTGATTTTTCTGCGGAGGTACTTATTTAATATTGTTTAATTGAAAAATTTGCCGTTAGTGTTCAGGGCTTTACCGTTTTTAATTCTTCGAAGTCATATGTCCTGATGAATTTGTTTATGTCGATATCCGATTTCATATATTCTATGAGAAGCTTGGCACAGGCGATACTGTCGCTGTCGGCTTTGTGGTGATCGAGATTTATATTCAGATGATCGCACATTGTGTTAAGCTTATGATTCGGAAGCTCCGGAAAGCATTTTCGCCCGAGCTGTACGGTACAGGCATACTTTTTATAGCGGTCTGTTGTGATTCCATAATCATTAAGACATGTTCCCAGAACCTTCATGTCAAAAGCTGCATTGTGAGCGATTAAAATTCCTCCTGTCATCAAAGGCTCGATCTTTTTCCAAAGCTCGGGAAAGGTAGGAGCTGTTTTAACAGATTGAGGGGTGATTCCCGTAAGCTCAATATTGAACGATGAAAAGTAGGTTTCGGGGTTTATGAGCGAGAAGAATTTATTCGTAATTTTTTTGTTTTCGATGACTGCTATTCCGATTGCGCTCATTCTGCTGTTGCGTGCGTTCGGAGTTTCAACGTCAAATGCTATGTATTTTTCCATAAACAGTACTCCCGAGTATAACACGTTGTTTATATCGAAAAGGTGATATAATAAGCTTGTTTGATATATTATAACAGGATAATACAAATAAATCAATCTGTTCTGTGTTTTTTATCTTAATATTTAATAAAAAGTTTAAATATATAATATAATCAGCACATAATTGCACTTGATTTTTTGAGCAAAATATAGTAAAATATAAACAATGTTAAATAAATTTTGTTAAATAGAGGTGTACTATGGCAACAGAACTTAAAATCAGAACAAAAAACAGAGATGTGTTTCTTCGTGTAAGAAAGGGTCACTTTGCAACAATGCACAGCCATACAAATTACTTTATTGACGTAACCACTCAGAAGATGCGTCTTTCGGAAGCTAAGGCTGTCGCAAAGGAGCTTGTGAACAACTACCGTGCAAATACTATTATAGACAGTATTCTCTGTATTGACGGCATGGAGGTTGTCGGAACGTGTATCGCCGACGAGCTAACGCAGGATCATTATCTGAATATGAACGCGCACCAGACGATCTATGTTATATCGCCTGAGTTTATTTCGGGCGGTCAGATGATGTTCCGTGATAACCTTGTACCCATGCTTGCAGGGAAAAACGTTCTTGTTCTCGCCGCTTCGGTAACTACCGGAAAGAGCGCTCTTGCGGCGATGGACGCAGTAAATTATTACGGCGGAAATGTTGTAGGTGTTTCGGCGATTTTCGCGACCGTTGACGAATGTGACGGACATCCCGTTAATTCCATTTTTGATCCGAACGATCTCGGAGATTATCAGAGCTATAAACCGAACAAGTGCCCTATCTGCGAGCGTGGAGAAAAAATCGAAGCTCTCGTTAACAGCTTCGGCTATTCGGCACTGTGAGCTTAACGGCAGAGTGTAAAATAAAATCGGTTATTCGTTGAAATAACTGCAAAAAATATTGAGCTGTTCCCCGATTGACAGGCTGTCGGGGAACGGTTTTTGTTTATAGCTTGCTAAATGTGCAATATTATGATAAAATATGATAGAATACTGGAGCAGTATAATTTAGAAATAAGAAACAGCTTATGCTTTAGTTTTAAAAGGGAAGTGTAAAATATGAAAATTCTTTTTGTCTGCTCGGGCAATACTTGCAGAAGTCCCATGGCGGAGGCTTTGTTTAAAAAAATCTGTGAGGAAAGAAATATGAACGTCGAATGCCGGAGCGCAGGCACGGCAACATTTACAGGCTCGCCTGCAAGCGACAATTCCGTTGCCGTTATGAAAGAGATCGGAATAGATTTGACAGGCTTCAGGTCAACGAGCGTTACGGCTTTGAATCTTTCGGAGTACGATTTGTTTGTTCCGATGACATATTCACATGCGCTCGGACTGCTCACAATGGGTGTTGAAAAGAAAAAAATTTATCTTTTTGAAGAGGACGTTTCCGACCCTTACGGCGGTGATATTGATATTTACAGAAAAACAAGGGGTGAGATTTCGGTGAATCTTGAAAAGCTTGCCGATTTTGTGAAAGAGAATTATGACGTCTGAGCGAGATTTTCGGGTGCAAAAAGAATGAATATTATAATTGAAAAAATGACTGTCGGACATATAGACGGTTTGGTTGAAATTGAAAACGCAAGCTTTTCAAAGCCGTGGACGTATAGCGGCTTTGAGGCGGAGCTGAACAATGAAACATCAAATTTTCTTGTTGCTCTTTCGGATAACAAGCCTGTAGGATATATCGGTTTCCATTCGGTTCTCGATGAGGGATACATCGCAAACATTGCGGTTCTGCCCGGGTTCAGGAGGTGCGGAATCGCTTCGGCGCTTCTTGAAAATGCAGTGAAAATATCCTGTGAAAAAAAGCTTGCTTTTCTGTCGCTCGAGGTCAGAAAGTCGAACGAGAGTGCAATAGCTTTATATAAGAAGTTTGGGTTTGAGACGGTCGGGGAGAGAAAGAATTTTTATACGGCTCCGACGGAAAATGCTTATATTATGACGCTGAATTTTGAATAGAACAGAGACAGGGAAGGATAAAACAAAATTCCGCATTGCGGAATTTTGAACGAGCAATATATCGTTAAGGGCTCCGCCCTTAAGAACCCGCTGCACAGCACTAGGCACTGCGTGCCGTCGCCGGCTCTGCCTTTGGAAACCGCCAGCTTTTTGAAAAAAGCTGTGCAAAAACTTTAATAAGCTTCGCTGTCTTTAAGTTGTGGATGGTGATTTGAAATATATACGTTTTTTAAGTACAAACGAAAGAGGTTAGTATCAGAATATGGATTGCAGTAACAGTAATGAAAAAATAAAAATATTGTCTATAGAAAGCTCATGCGACGAAACGGCGGCGGCTGTTGTTGAAAACGGCAGAACCGTCCTTTCGTCCGTTGTCGTTTCTCAGGTGGAGGAGCATAAGCTTTACGGAGGAGTAGTTCCCGAGATCGCTTCAAGACGTCACGCAGAGGCTATTACGGGAGTTGTCGCAGAGGCTCTCGAACAGGCTGAACTTTCTTTGAATGACATTGACGCAGTTGCGGTGACGTATGCGCCGGGGCTTATCGGCGCGCTTCTGGTCGGAGTGAATTTTGCGAAGGGGCTTTCTTATGCGACAGGTCTGCCTCTTGTACCCGTTCATCATCTTCGCTCTCACATCGCCGCCAACTATATCACAAATCCCGGACTAAAACCGCCGTTTCTGTGCCTTGTTGTTTCGGGCGGTCACAGCCATATAGTTGCGGTTGAAGATTACACGAAGATGAAAATTATCGGAAAAACACGTGACGACGCCGCAGGCGAGGTTTTCGACAAGGTTGCGCGTACCATGGGTATGCAGTACCCGGGCGGTATCAATCTCGACAAGATTGCCGAAAAGGGAGACGAAAATGCATATACGCTCCCTCGCCCGAGAGTTGCGGACGCACCGTACGATTTTAGTTTCTCGGGACTTAAAACCGCAGCTATAAATATCATACACAACGCTTCACAGAAGGGCGAAAGTGTTAATGTCGAAAATCTTTCCGCATCGTTCCGGAAGGCGGTTGTCGGATGTCTGGTCGACAACTTCATGAAAGCCGCAGATGATTTCGGTTATACGAACCTTGTTATCGCAGGCGGCGTTTCCGCAAATTCTCTTTTAAGACGGCGTCTTGAGGAGGAGTGCGGAAAGAAAAATTATAAACTCTATATGCCCGAGCTCAGGCTATGCGGAGATAACGGCGCTATGGTCGGCGCTCAGGCTTATTATGAATATAAAAACGGAAATACTGCAAATCTTGATCTGAATGCTGCGGCTACAATGTCGATTGAGCTGGGGTAGCAGTGCTTACGAAAGCAGGATAGTTTTGCGGTAATTATGGGCAACGGCGGTGCTTGCAGAGGGATCTTTTTCAAAGTGCTTTTTTAAAATTCTTTTTTTAATTTTGCAGTTTTGAAATTTCAAAATTTCTTTATGCATTTCACCGCTTTTCTTTTTGTGTGAAAAATATGAAAAATAATAAAACAGCCGGTTTGGGTTTTTTAAAACTAACTTTCAAACATTAGCACAAAAATTCATCAACAGTAATTTTAATTTCCATATCTATCATAAAATGAATAATAGAATTTTACATATAAAAAACAAAGTTTAAAAATTACCCAATTTTCGCTTTAATGCTTTAAATTAATTATCAAAATTTGACATTAATAGTGAACTGATTATTAAAATTAACAAAAAATGAAATTTGTCTATTGAAATAATTCAAAAATTGTTGTATAATCATCTTGTATCAATGTGCCGTGTTACGGCCGAAAGGAGTTAATTGAAATGACTAACAACAAATCGGTGCTTTCATGGGTTGAAGAAATGAAAGCGCTCGTTACACCTGACAACGTAGTTTGGATCGACGGTTCCGCTGAGCAGCTCGCTGACCTTAAGGCACAGGCTGTTGCTTCCGGCGAAATGATTAAGCTCAACGAGGAGCTTCTTCCGGACTGCTATCTCCACCGTACAAGAGAGAATGACGTTGCCCGTGTTGAGGCAAGAACTTTCATCTGTTCAAGAAACGAAGAGGACGCAGGCCCGACTAACCACTGGATGGAGCCGAAGGCTGCTTATGAAATGCTCTTTGATATCGCAAAGGGTTCATACAAGGGTCGTACAATGTACGTTATCCCTTATTCAATGGGTCCTGTAGGTTCACCTCTCGCTCAGATCGGTTATGAGGTTACAGACTCTATCTATGTTGTACTTAACATGTCTATCATGACAAGAGTGGGCTCGGCAGTTGAAGAGGTTCTCGGCGACAGCGAGAACTGGATCAAGGGCCTTCACGCAAGCTGTGACATCGATCCTGAGAAGAGATATATCACTCATTTCCCGGAGGACAACTATATCATCTCCGTTAACTCCGCTTACGGCGGAAACGTTCTCCTCGGCAAGAAGTGCTTCGCACTGAGAATCGCTTCCTATCTCGGCAAGAACGACGAGTGGATGGCTGAGCACATGCTTATCCTCGGTATCGAGAATCCTGAGGGAGAGATCAAGTACGTTACAGCCGCATTCCCGTCTGCTTGCGGTAAGACAAACCTCGCTATGCTCATTCCTCCGAAGAGCTACCTCGACGCTGGCTACAAGGTTTGGACAGTAGGCGATGATATCGCTTGGATGCGCAAAGGTCCTGACGGCAGACTCTGGGCTATCAACCCTGAGAACGGCTTCTTCGGCGTTGCACCGGGTACAAACGTTAAGTCCAACCCGAACGCTCTCGCTTCCACAAAGAAGGGCACAATCTTCACAAACGTGGCTCTCAACCTCGACAACAATACAGTTTGGTGGGAGGGTCTCGACAAGAATCCGCCTGAGAATGCTATTGACTGGCTCGGCAAGCCTTGGAACGGCAAGACAGCTGAATCTAAGGGTGCTCACCCGAACAGCCGTTTCACAGCTCCTGCAAAGAACTGCCCATGCATCAGCGATAAGTTCGATGATACCGCAGGCGTTCCTGTATCCGCTATCATTTTCGGCGGCAGACGTGCTACAACAACTCCGCTCGTATATCAGTCAAGAAGCTGGAACAACGGTGTATTCGTAGGTTCTATCATGGCTTCCGAGACAACAGCTGCTGCTACGGGTGCTGTTGGTCAGCTTAGACATGATCCTATGGCTATGCTTCCGTTCTGCGGTTACCACATGGGTGACTACTTCAAGCACTGGTGTGAGATGGGCGAGATCCTCGGCGACAAGGCTCCGAAGATCTTCAACGTTAACTGGTTCCGTCTTGACGAAGACGGCAACTTCCTGTGGCCGGGCTTCGGCGACAACTTCCGTGTTCTTGAGTGGATCCTCAAGAGATGCGAAGGCAAGGCTGACGCTGAGGAAACACCTATCGGTTATGTTCCGAGACCTGAGGACATCAACCTCGACGGTCTTGATATCGATATCGACACACTCAAGTCTATTCTCTACATCGACAAGGAAAGATGGACAGCTGAGGCTGCAGAGATCGAAGAGTACTACAAG
Source organism: uncultured Clostridia bacterium (assembly GCA_946186535.1). GTDB lineage: Bacteria > Bacillota > Clostridia > Oscillospirales > Acutalibacteraceae > RUG592. The sequence continues at coordinate 1,497 of CAMHNT010000010.1, read as the reverse complement.
AAGTTCGGCGACAGACTCCCGAAGGAGCTTTCCGACGAGCTTGCAGGTCTTAAGGAAAGACTTGCTCAGTAATTATAAATATCTGGCAATATAGCTTAAATATCCGCTCACGGCTGCCGTTTTGGCTGCCGTGAGTTTGGCATATATATTTGCTGTAAAATTATAGGTTTGCAGTAAATAGAGAGAGGGTAGTATGTGGGAAAGATTTAAGAAAATAATTATCGTTTCGGCTGCTGCGGCTATGGTTTCATTGACCGGCGGCTGTGCGGTAACAGATGCTGTCGATGATGTCAGGGGAGAACTGTTTGAAAAGGTCAATTTTGACGATGACGGCGGATACACTTCCGTTACTGCATCGGAAAGTGTTGACTGTGAATATTACGAATCGAACGGAGATATAACCTTCGGATACGATTCTTTATATACAGACAGTCAGAAAGACTGTTACAAAAGTATAGGTGAGGCTGTGTACAGGGTGTCCGAGGAAACTAATGAATACGGATTCTATCCTGTCGGCAAAGTTACCGTATCCGACAAAAATTTCAGCGAAAAGGATATGGACATCACAATCAAAGCGTATACAATGGATCACCCGGAAGTGTTCTGGATAACAAACAGGTATACCTACGGATCCGCAGGAAGTCAGGCGGTTATTCAGCTTTACTCTTATGTCGGAGGAGTTGAGTGCCGCCAAAGAATTTCAAAGCTTAACGAAACTATCGAAAGTATTGTTACAAATATCCCCAGCGGCTTGAAAGCGTATCATCTTGAAAAATATATTCATAATACGGTTCTGGAGAACTGTTCTTATGCCAATGGTGTGACAACTTCGGAAGACGGCTGGGAAGAGTTCACGGCTTACGGCGCACTTGTTAACGGGAGTGCGGTCTGTGAGGGGTACGCACATGCTATGTGTCTCCTTCTCAACAAGGTTGGGATTGACTGCTATTATGCAAACGGATACGGTGAAAATTCTGCTCATATGTGGAATACCGTGAAAATTGACGGCAACTGGTATCATCTCGATGCAACATGGGATGATAACGAGAATGCTTTTTTTAATTACTTTAATCTCAATGATGAGCAGATACAGGCGGACCATATTATCTCTCCTGATATCGATGAGATCAAGGATAATGAAAGTATGGACGATGTTTACAATCTCTTTCTGCCGGAATGTAATTCGGACAGCGCAAATTATTTTGTTGTCGAGTCTACTTATATCTATGACTTTGAGGAGGTCAAGGATATTATGGTTAATGACTTGGTTCAGTCCGCCGAGAATGAAGATGAAATGTTTACGATAAAATTTGACAGCGGACTCGATTTTAATGATTCTATGGATGTTATGTTTAATACAGAGCCTTACTATATGTTTGATTATATCAAAGACGCAAATATGCAGCTTGATTCAGAACATCAGATCAATGATTCGAATGTGTCGATTATTATTCTTGAGAATTTTAATTCTGTGGTTGTCAAGTTGGAATATATGTG
>CAMHNT010000009.1 GCA_946186535.1 uncultured Clostridia bacterium | reverse complement strand
AGTATTCCTGCGGTCGTACCCCAAGGGCACTTCCTTTGGGCGCCTTATGCACTCTGCCGAAAAATCTGACTGCGCATCTTCGGCACAATCTTTGTTCGGTATTGCCTTAAAAATATAATAAAAATAATAATCCGACACGAGAGCGTTGATTATGCTCTTGTGTCGGATTTTCTGCGTTCGGAAATAAAACTGTTCTCTGATAAAAAAGTATAAATTATTTGAATAAAACTGCAGGGCAAACCCCTCGCCATGGTCGGAATTCCCGATTAATAATCGTATCCAAGATGATTCAGAAAGCCTTTGCAGCCTCTGACCACATCGCTGTATGTCCTGTCAAAATTTCCCGTGTACCATGGATCTGCGATATCCCGGTTCTCGCAAGTGAATTCGAGGAGCAGATGAACCTTTCCGTCCTCGTCATCGCCAATAATCCTGCAAAGATTCACAAAGTTATATTTTTCCATAAGCAGAATGTAATCGTAATTTTCATAATCATCAGCAGTGAATTGAACGGCTCTGCGTTTTGTGAAGGGGATACCTTCTTCTGTCAGCTTGCTTTTTGAACCGTGGTGCATATCGTTTCCGATTTCTTCGCGGCTTGTCGCAGATGATGAAATCTCAAATTCATTGCTTATCCCGAGTTTTTTTGTCATATCCTTCAATACAAATTCAGCCATAGGGGAGCGGCAGATATTCCCGTGGCAGACGAACATTACTCTGATCACTTCGGATGTCTCCTTATTAAATGTTTCCGAAATCAATAGATAACTATAATTCCGTTCACAGGAACCGTTCCGCTTATTTTTCCGTCCGAAACGGTGAATTCCGAACCGGTCACCTTGTCGCTGTATGTTCCGTCGGCGAGAACGCTTTCAGCGCCGTTGAGCTCGAAATCGGAAGTTCCTTTGTTTATGATTACGGCGCCCTTGTCTCCGCGCTCAATCATCAGAACTTTTTTCTCATCGTCTGGGTTTGAAAGAGTTTCGCCGAGTCCCGCCATGTCGTTTCTGAAATGATTCAGTGCGGAAACGTTCGGGCTCTTGAATCCGTCGGAACCTACGTTTCCTATGATGTTTTCACCCCAAGGGTCTTCCTGTGTGCTGCCGTTAGGTCTGCTGAAGAAGAGCGGTGCGCCGCCGCTTCTTGCCGCAATGATTGCCCAGCCGAATTCAATGTCCTCTTCGGAAAGTGTTTTCCATGAATCCTCGCCGGAGTTGCAGTAGTTGTCGTGTGATTCGACCCATGTCACGAGCTTGCTCGGGTCAAGCTGATTTGCCATGTAGGACTGAATTGACGAAACGCTTACAGTGCCCTGAGCGGCTTTTTTTATATTATTTCCGTACATCGATGTGGTAACATTCATAATTTCAGCATAATCGGCAAGTCTGTCCGTGCCGTCACCCTGAAGAATCTCGCCGTACTGGAATTCTGCTCCGTTGTCGAGAACGACAGTCCAGAAGTCGGAAGCAAATTCTTCTTCGTCGTCCGGAAGCTCAACGTGCTTCGCAGCGTCGAATCTGAATCCTGACGCACCTGCTTCAACGCAGGACTTGAGGTAGGTGAGAATATACTGCTGAACGTCCGGATCCTGTGTGTTAAGGTCCTTTAGACCGAGAAGGTCGTTCTGAGTAACCTGTCTTCTGCTGGAATAGCTTCCGATCTCACCGTTTCCGTGGAAGGGCTGCTCACAGATGTTGAATATGTTTTCGGAAACGGCAGCTTCATCGCTTGTCGTGTGATTGAGCGGAACGTCTACGATGATCTTAAGACCAAGCTTGCTCGCTTCTTCGCACATATGCTCAAATTCTTCAAGAGTTCCGAGCTGATAGTTTCCGATAGTATAATCGGTGGGCTGGTAGTGATAGTACCATTTTCCGCTGTCGTCCTCGCTGTAGAGCGCCATTCCTCCCGATTCACCGACCTTGCATTCGTTTATCGGTGACGTCTGGATTGACGTGTATCCGGCGTCTTTTATGTCCTGAAGATTTTCTGTGATCGTGTTGAACGACCAGCAGAAGGCGTGGAGAATGGAACCGTAGCTCATCGCAATCGTTCCGTCTTCGTTTTTCTGATATTCATAGGCGCTGTTGTCCGCTGCAGCGGAGGCGTTCTCCGAATTTCCGGAAGAGCCTGAGGTTTCCGAAGACTCCTCAATTGATTCCGAAGCCGATGTCGGCTGAGAAGACGTCTGTGATGCGGTTCCCTGAGAGTCGGACGAACAGGCTGTCATTGAAGCCGATACTGCAAGTACGAGCGCCATAAAAATACCTGCGATTTTCTTATTCATAATATACACCTCTTGAATTATTAGTTCCCATTATCGTTGTCATATTCGTCAAAGTACAGTATTTTGTTGTCTTGATAGTCATACTCATCTTTTTCCTTTTCATAAGGCAGACGTGAATAAACCTCCGCCACCCTGTCACGCATCCAGAGTGAAGGCGTAACTCTCATTGAAAAGCCGCAGCCGTCATTCATCGCCCATTCAAACGGCTTCGCCTGAGGCAGTCCGTAAACGGCAAGAAGCGTCATGATAACTCCGCCGTGAGTAACAATAACGCAGTTCGTGTTTCCGGTTTTGATAAGACCGTCTACTATGTCCCGGAATATATTGCACACACGTCTTGTGAAGTCTGCGCTGCTTTCGCCTTTCGGAGGCTTGACGGTCGTATCGCCGCCGATCCACTTTTTGAAGTCCTCGTTTTTTGAAAGGTCGTCTGCCGTTCTGCCTTCCCATTCACCGAAGCTGCATTCACGAAGCTCGTTTATAACAATGGGCTTCAGCGCAGGATAGAGAATTTCACATGTCTGAAGACAGCGCTTCAGAGGACTCGTAAAAATAACGGGCGCACCCGGATAATCAAATTCGGCGTCGAGCTTTTTCAGTTCCTCGATACCGTCTTCGCTGAGTGAAACGTCTTTTGTTCCGACATAGGCACCCTTTCGTGTTTCTTCACAGGCGCCGTGTCTGATAAAATGAATTTGATATGATTTCATAAATTTAAAATTCCTTATAATTTTACTTTACAAATTGTAATAAAAAGATTATACTATTAGTTATAAAACTATAAATGAGCAATTTGTTTAACTGATACTCAATTTGTACAGAAAACTTTTATAGAAATGCCGCATTGCGGCATTTCTAAGGGGCAACGTTTCGTTAAGGGCTTCGCCCTTAAAAGCCCACCAGAGGCTCCGCCAGCTTTTTGAAAAAAGCTGGGCAAAAACTTTAATAGTCCTCTTTCAAAGCTTTTTGTGCATTTTTAAAATTTGCTCATTTATAGTATAAAAATAGAAAAACGGAGATACGGGAAGAAAACATAATTTTTCTTTTAATTCCAAACAATCTCCGATGAGAGGGTCGAAAACATGAACAAGGATTTTCCAAGAATTTTAACTCTTCTTCGTGAAGAAAAGGGACTGAGCCAGAAACGCGCCGCAGACGACCTCGGAATTTCTCAGCCGCTTTTGTCTCACTATGAAAAAGGAATCAGAGAATGCGGACTTGATTTTGTGGTCAGGGTCGCCGATTATTATGACGTATCATGCGATTATCTTCTCGGAAGAACCGCTAACAGGAGCAGCGGAAAAATTGTTATTTCTGATGTTCCCGAAAACGATACCAGTTCATTTTTCGTTCCGAACAGCAAATCGCTAATGATAACCGCTCTCAACAAAAAGCTGATATTCAATTCGCTCAATATTATTTTTGACCTTCTTGAGAAAATAAACAACAAAGGACTCACAAATGAATGTTCGGGCTATCTTACGGCAGGTATATACCGCATATTCAGAATACTGTATTCATCGAATCCGAGAAATTCCCAGAAGATGTTTTCTGTTGCGGAGCATGTATATACAGGAAAGACTCACGCCCTTCAGATAATATGCGAAAGCAATGCGGAAAATCTTGCGAACGGACTGCCTATCGTTGAATACAGAGGCGTCGAAAGAACAAAGCTCATCGAGCTTTCTCCGGATATAATAGAAGAGCAGTATTCAACTCTTTCAAGTTCTTTGTTCAATCTCATTCAGAATACGGAAAACAGAATCAACGATTCAAAATAATACATAAATTCAATAAACTATCGGATTTGAAGGAAGCTTGATAACATTCTGTTTCACCGAAAATCCTAATAAGCAAGCGACACATTTTAAGTGTCGCTTTACTTTTTGAAATTTATTGATTGAAAAATTCAATTCTGTTATCTGTTACTGGTTAGCCTCAGAACTTTCATTGGCCTTGTCGGAGTCGGTATCCGAGGTTTTTTCCTTGTCGGAATCTGTACCCAGAACCTCAGCCTCTGAGCCTCGGCTTACTTTGATTTCGAGAGACGAACCGTATTCAAGCTTGTCGCCCGGTGAATGTGCGTCATAACCGATAACAAGACCCTTCTTGACCGTATCGCTGTATTCGAATGACTGAGTTGTAACGAAGCTCTGGTCACCGAGAAGCTGAGCAACCTGGTCAACCGTTTTTCCTTCGATCTCGGGAAGCTCTCGCATTTTAGCGCCCTTGCTCACGGTGATGTAGAGCGAGTAACCCTGAGTTTCCTCAGAGTAAGCCTCCGGGAACTGAGAAGCGATGTAGCCTTCCGGAACGTCCTCGCTGAACTCCTCTTCGACTGCCTTCAGAAGCTGATAGTCGGAATTCTTTTCAGCCTCTTCAAGAGCTTGTTCATATTTAACGCCCACGAGATTCGGAACGGTGACGGTTTCTCCCGTGATACCGTCGACATCGGAATCGGAGGAATTGTTCTCGGGCTCGAACAGTGAAGCGAACGGATTTCCCTGAAGCCAGTACGTTCCGATAATAACGAAGATAACGAGCGATATGATACAGGAAATAACGCCGTAAACATGCGAATGGCTCTTCTTCTTTTTCTTCTTCTCCGGGATATTGTCATCATCGTCGTCATCATCGACATTCGGACGTGAAATTTCCTCCTGAATAGCCTTGACAGTGGGGGCTGCAGAGAGCTGCGCTTTCAGATCCTCAAATGACTGAATACGCTTTTCCTGGTCAACCTGAAGACCTCCTGCGAGTGCGCTTCTGACATGAGGGGGGAGCTTTTTGTTGATATTCGAATTGATGAGCAGTCTGTTGTCGTTGAGTCTTTTTTCAACCGGATCCGGCACGCTTCCCGTTAAAGCATAGAACAGAGCGGCGGTAAAGCCGTAAATCTCGGTGCTCTCATCGAGAACGGAATGTTTCTCGTACTGTTCGGGTGCGGAGCAGCCAGTAATGAGCATCGAACGGAGGTCGGTGCCGACTTTTCTCATGTCGGAGATTGAGAAATTCTGAAGCTTTATTTTTCCGTCCGAAGAAATTTTAATGTTGCCGGGACCCACGCCGTAGTGAGAAATACCGTTTTTGTGCATGGTTTCGAGAGTTGAGAGGAGAGGCATAAAAAGAGATCTTGCCGAATCCCAGTCAAGATGACCTCCGCTTCTCTTGATGAACTCCGTGAAGGAAATGAGATCTTCCTTTTCCTCAACGGTATATGCGGTATTGTTTTCTCTGAAAATATCATGAATTCTGCAGGCTGCCGAGCAGTCCTTGAGTCTCACGAGAGTTCTGTTGTAGTCGAGGAACTTGCTGAGCAGTCTTTTGTACGCAGCAGCCTTTTCGGAATGAACTCTGAGTTTATTGTTTTCCTTGCTTCTGGCGCAAAGTCCGTTGGGAAGAAATTCCCTGACGATAACCGGCGTTTCGCTTTTTGTGTCAAAAGCAAGATATTTTGTACTTTCATTGTTGCTTGAAAGCTTTTTGCCGATCAGATATCTTTCTTCCTGGAGGGAAGATCCCAAAGGCAAAAACGGAAGGCTCTGACGAGAATTTTGGTCAAAGCCGCAATGTGGGCACTTTTCTTCTTCGTCCCCGATTGGTTTCATACAACCAAAGCAAATTTTAGACATCTTATCACTCCATTAAAACTTTATACATTTATTTAGAAATACTATTTAATATACGATGAATAATTCAATAAATCATAAAAACACGCTACTTTAAAAAATTATATCACATATACCGTATTAATTACAACCTTATCCCTGTTAATAAAGATTACAATCTTGTTATTTATTTGTTGGCTTGTCGGATGCAATTTTGATATGAATATCCGACGGAAATGTGTGTAAAAATAATATTTGTATTCTTGTTAAAATGCAAATAATGTGGTAATATAAAAACATAGAGGTTCGTTTAATTAAATTTAATGATGGCTGAAAGTTTTTCGTTTTAAGGGGACGCTCTGGAAGAGGGCTGGACCATAGGGGATTTCGCTCGTTGCGACGAGCGACCAAAGACGCTGTTTTTGGAATCTGCAGGCGCCCCGAAGGAACTGCCAACGGCAGACGAAAATCGCACACCTACTTTTTGGGTTAGGTGACTTTACCGCCTGCGTCAAAATTTGTCCCTAAGGAGAGGTCAACGAGGTGCCCTTGGGGTACCTTTGAAAAGGCTTGAGCGAAACTTTAACAGTGAAAATTCTGAGTTATAAAATAAAAAGTCTGAAAAGTCCAATGAGTAGGATAGAGAGAAACCCTGACCGGTAAAAGTCCATATCCTCGGGCGGTGTCTCCTGTCAAGAATGTCTGCGGAATCGGGGTGAAAAAATGAAGGTTGCTACTTATAATATTGCGGCTGGGCTTAGTGATGGGTATTTCAGAAAGAAGGATTATTATAAAGCTGCGAATGTCATTAAAAAAATAGATGCCGATATAATAACTCTTAATGAGGTTGGAAAACCGCTGCCTGAATTTATTAAGGCGCATGCGGATTTTATTGCGGAGTACTGCGGATATAAGTATTATTCGTTTGCAAAGGCGACATCATACAGAAAGTATCCTTACGGAAACGCAATATTAAGCAAATACCCTATGGAAAATGTATATGTAGTTCCTCTGAAAAGGTTTGTCCAGATTCTTCCGGGTATTTATGAACCGAGATGTATTCTTTCGGCTCAGATAAAAGCACCCGGAACTGTGAGAGTGATCTGCACCCATTTAGGTCTTCTTCCCGATGAACAGAGACTCGGTCTTCTGAAGGCTGCGGAGCTTATCAATGCTTCGGATATGCCTACGGTTTTCACCGGAGATCTTAACATCAGCCGGAACTGCAGGGCGATAGCTCCGATAAGGAGTATCATGAATGACGTATGCGATATGCACGGCGTTACGCTGAAAACGTTTCCGTCGGTAAATCCGAGGAAAAGACTTGATTATATTTTTGTTTCGGAAAATATCAGTGTTACGGACGTCCGTGTCGTAAATGAAATCGCTTCCGATCATCTGCCGCTTGTGGCTGAAATTTCCATAAAATAAAAACATCTTCTTTACTGCTGCAAAGAAGATGTTTTTTGTTTTATCGGGATTAAATTGTTGTTTCGGTCAGTCAGATTCTTGCAACTCCGGTTTCCCTTGCCGCTTTGATTACTGCGTCCGCTACGGTTCTTGCGATGCGTTCGTCGAATGCTGCCGGAAGAATGTATTCCGGTGAAAGCTCCTCATCGGAAACGAGACTTGCGATTGCGAGGGAAGCAGCCATTTTCATCTCTTCGTTGATCGTGGAAGCACGGCAGTCAAGCGCACCTCTGAAAATTCCCGGGAACGCGAGAACGTTGTTTATCTGGTTCGGGAAGTCCGAACGGCCCGTTCCTACGACAGCCGCACCTGCTGCGATTGCCTTTTCCGGCATGATCTCCGGAGTGGGGTTTGACATAGCGAAAACGATTGCGTTCGGGTTCATTGTCTTAACCATTTCTTCACTGAGAACGTTAGGAGCGGAAACACCGAGGAACATATCCGCACCCTTTACGGCGTCTGCGAGCGAACCGGTGAGCTTGTCTCTGTTCGTGATCTTGGCGATTTCCTGCTTGACGGGGTTAAGGTTAGGGTTTCCTTCACAGATTATTCCCGATCTGTCAACCATCATTACCTTAGCTGCGTCCGCACCCATGTTGATGAGATGCTTTGTGATTGCAACGCCTGCTGCACCTGCACCGTTAACAACGATTTTGATGTCGCCGATGTTCTTCTTTACAATCTTGAGGGCGTTGATCAGAGCTGCTCCTACGACAACGGCAGTGCCGTGCTGGTCGTCGTGAAATATGGGAATATCGCATTTTTCCTTGAGCTTTTCCTCAATCTCAAAACATCTCGGAGCCGAAATGTCTTCGAGGTTGATTCCTCCGAAGCTTCCGGAGATCATATATACCGTATTTACGATCTCGTCAACGTCTTTCGATTTCACACAGATAGGGAAAGCGTCAACATCGCCGAAAGCCTTGAAGAGAGCACATTTTCCCTCCATAACAGGCATTCCTGCTTCGGGACCGATATCGCCGAGACCGAGAACGGCTGTACCGTCGGTTACTACGGCAACGAGGTTGTGACGTCTTGTGAGCTCGTAGCTCTTCGTGATATCCTTGTTGATTTCAAGACAGGGCTGAGCAACACCTGGGGTGTATGCTGTTGAAAGACCGTGCTTGTCGCTTACGTCGCAGCGAGCGACAACCTCGATTTTTCCTTTCCAGTCATAATGAAGCTTCAGGGATTCTTCTTTTATATCCATATCAATTCTCCTGTTCTGTCGTTTTTTGTACTTTAACTCGTTGTGCTATTAAAGTTTGGCTCAAGCCTTTTCAAAGGCTTGCGGTTTCCAAAGGCAGAGCCTTTGGTCGCCGTCCGCAGACGGCGAAACTCCTTTATGCTCCACTCAGCGGAGTGGGGCAGAATAAACTTTCGTATAAAGCCAAGTTCGGGTGGGGGCGAACCTGCTGACAGTGGTTCGCCCCCATGGAAAAACTTACGTTTTTAACACTTTTTTATATCACAACAGGTTACTTTAACAATAATTATATCACGTTCCCACTTCCATATCAAGCCTTTTTAATATTGTTCCTCAGGGTTTTTGAATGAGCAAAAAAATATGTGAACCGTTTTAAAATCTACTTAATCGAGTCGCCTTGGAGCGGCGAGGAGAATTTATTTTAGCCTTCGGGAAGGGACGCTTTCTGCCAAAGCGTCCCTCTTTCCAAAACAGTCCACCGGACTGTTTTGGAAATTCACCCTTGCAAAGGGCAGGATTATGCCTTCGGCGACCAAGGGCGCTGCCCTTGGAACCTGCGCACTTTTTGAAAAAAGTGCGTCAAAAACTTTAATGGTCCTTTTTCAAAGTTTTTTGTGATTTTAAAAAATTGATCTTTTTACAGATGTTAATAAAATCTTAACTGATTCAAAAATCATGATACTGTTCCTCCATGTGTATATACAATAATAACAAATTGTAAAATCTTTGATATTTTTTTGTATCTGTTGAAAATGTATTTGAAAGCATGCTATAATATAGAAAGTTGTGAATCGAAACTATTGATAAAAACTATCGGAGGATTTATGAGACAGGCAGCGAAAATAATCAAGGAAGTAAAAAAGGCCGTCATAGGAAAGGACGATATTCTGATAAAAGTCATGGAGGTCATCCTCTCGGGCGGAAACATTCTCATAGAAGATATTCCCGGAGTAGGAAAAACAACGATGGCGCTCGCATTTTCGAAGGCTATGCAGCTTGAATGCAAGCGTGTGCAGTTCACTCCGGACGTCATGCCGTCGGATATAACAGGCTTTTCGATATACAATAAAGCAACCGGAAAATTTGAATACAGAGAGGGGGCAGGACTCTGCAATCTTCTGCTCGCCGACGAAATTAACAGAACTTCGAGCAAAACTCAGTCTGCGCTCCTCGAGCTTATGGAGGAGCGTTCCGTAACGGTTGACGGCGTAACTCACAAGTGCCCCTCGCCTCACATCGTAATCGCAACCCAGAACCACGTCGAAACTGCCGGCGCTCTTCCGCTTCCCGAATCCCAGATGGACAGATTCACCGTGAGACTTACGATGGGATATCCGAGTCTCGAAAATGAAATCGCCATTCTCAGGGACAGACAGGAGGTCAATCCTCTTAACAACGTCGAGGAGGTTGCCACTGCCTACGATATAATAGAAATGAAACGGAAGGTTGAAAATATTTACAGACATGACGAAATTTTCGAATATATAGCAAAACTCATGAAAGCCACACGGGAAAACGAATACATAAAAACAGGCGTGAGTCCGCGCGGCGCTCTCGCACTTTCCAATATGTCGGCTGCATGCGCATTTCTTCACAAGCGTGATTACGTCATTCCCGAGGACATAAAGCAGGTTTTTCTTGATGTCTGCGCTCACCGGCTTGTTATGAGTCCTCAGGCGAGAGTGTCGAATGTGACAGGCTCCGAAGTCCTTAAGGAGATTTTAAGAAAAGTTCCCGAGCCTTCGATAAGGGGTTAATATGTTTAAAAGCAGAGTATTTTATTTTACGGCACTTATATGCCTTGCGTTTTTCTATATTTACTGCAATTCCTATACGCCGCTTTTCATTATAATTATCTATGTTTCGCTTGCGGTTTTCGGTATTGTCTGCACCGCTTTTTCAAAAAGCAGGATTTCCGTTGAAGTGAGTCCCGTTCAGCCTTTTTCCGGTCAGAGCGAAGAAAAGGATGCGGAGTTTTCGGCGGTCATAAAGAACGAATCGGTATTTCCTGTTTCGGCGATAACCTTTGAGCTTGAGTTTCAGGATATGTCCGAGGACGGGATCATAAGAAGAAAGATAAAAACCGCAGCGGCGGCAAAGGAAGAACGGAGCGTTCACACCGTGATTTCAACATCTCATTCGGCGTGTATCGAATGCAGGCTGAAAAAAGCACGGATCTATGATCCTTTCGGACTTGTGCATTTTAATATAAAGAACGTATCCTATAAATCCAGGCTTCTGATAACTCCGGCAATGTCGGAAAGAAGCTATATCAACGGCTCGGACAGTGCCTGTCTGATTGACAGCGACAAGTTTTCCGACACTCAGAAGGGCGACGATTCATCTCAGGTTTTCGAAATAAGAAACTATCTTCCGGGAGACGACGTCAGGCGGATCCACTGGAGACTCAGCTCAAAGCAGGATGAGCTGATCGTGAAGGAATACAGCAGGCCGGTTGACGAGGACTGCGTTGTTATGCTTGAAACCGGAATAGGCGGCGGTTCGCCCGAAGAGAAAAAGACGAGAGCCGACGAGATTCTGTCGGTTTTTATGAAGCTTTCTTTTGAGCTTATCGGAAACGAACAGTCGTTTTCCGTATGCTGGTTTTCGGGAAAATTCAGATCTTTTGTCTCGTTCGATGTCAGAACATTCGAGGATATATCTCCCGTTATCGAGGAATTTCTTTCTGAAAAATTCCCCAGGAAAAAGAATATCACTCTTGACGTGAGTGAAGAGGAGATGTCCGGTTTCGGAGACAGGCAGGTATATTATCTGTATAATTCATCGTGCTTTGACAAGGCGGTAAAGCACGAGCTGTATGAGCGGTATGATTTTATTGATACGGCAGCACGTTAAAGACAGGTGGAAGTTTTGTTAAATTTAAAAAATAAAGAAAAAACATTCAGCACTCTGAAGCCGAAGAATATTATCGGCATAAAGTCGGACAAGGAATATCGTCTGCCTATGATTGTTTTTTCGGCTCTGATGACATTGGCGGCTTTATTCTGCATAATAAAAATAGAGCTTGAAAGCTTTCATATGCTTGACGATGTACCGGCAGGACCTTACAGCATAGTTTTTTCACCTTCGGAAACAAGGAGGTTCTATTTGCTGATTCTGGCGGGCAGTATAATTATATGTATAGCGAACGGATTGAAAAAGCATTCTTTTAAAGTATCGATGGCTCTGTTTGTTGTATATGCCGTTTATTTCGGACGCCACTACAGGTATGTGTCAAACGGCTTTGTTCATATACTCAACAAGTCAGTTTTTTCCACGCTGAAAGAGCACGGACAGACGAGCGATCTGTACTATCTGACATATTTTGACATAACGCAGCCGAAGAAAGAATTGGAATATTTCCTCCTTGCGGTTATTTTCGGCATCTGCTTTCTGCTTGCTTATGCGGCTGTGAACAGGTGCAGTCCCGTTGTTTTTACGATTATCGTTTCGGCGTTTGCGGCGCTTCCTTTTGTGTGCAATACTTTTGTGGGCGAAGGATATCTCGTCTGTGCCGGGGTGTGCTGCATACTTCTTTCTGCGATGAATTTTCAGGGCTACAGCAATTCAGTTTCACGAAGACTTTTCGTCGGTTTCGGAAATACCGTGAAAATACGCGGACAGTATGTTTCGTATCCTGCGTTTCAGCAGGCGGCGCTGCTTCTGATATTCACTCTCGCAGTGGTCGGAATTTCGAATGCTTTCTATGATTTTTCAAATTACAGTAAAAGTGAAAAGGTCGACAGATTCGGACAGAATCTCATCTATTCCGTTCAGAACATCGCTTCCGGAAACAATGCGTCCGGACTCGGCGGCAATTCGGGCAGCCTCAACAACGGCGATCTTTCAAAGCTCGGAAATCTGAAATACACCGGAGAAACAATGTTTGAAATAAAGGTTTCTCCTTCTGAGAATTCTGCGCCGCTTTATTTCAGGTCGTTTGCTGCCGCCGACTACAACGGCTTGAAATGGACGTCCGTAAAAACGGAAGAATACAAATCCTATGATTTCTGGAAGGATTTCAAAAACGACGTTTTTTATCCTCAGTTCCTTTACGGTAACGTCGCAGCGTCCACAAAATTTTCCGTTGATTCAACGAACATTTCTATTATTGACAAAAGCATAAACCCCAAAATTTTTCTTACCGAATACAGAATGCTTCCGGGAGAAACGGAGGTACTCTCAAAGGCTTCGGCGGATTATGACAACGAGCTTAGCTTCGACGGCTTCGGAGGTCAGGACGCTTACGAAGAGAGCGTGATACTGAGAAACGGGATTTCAAGGAATAACATTGTGGTTGACCCGGATTCGTTCGACGGAAGTCTTTACGGTCTGATTCATGACGGCGATTTTGAATATTACGACGATATTTATGTGTATGACAGCAGCTTTGATTTTCCGGGTTCGGACTCCGAGGAGTATCAGAATTTGAAAGAAAAAGAAAAAAATTACCGTGCGTTCGCAGCGGAAAATTATCTCGGATATCCCGACGGAATGGATAGATATCTGCCCGAGGATTTCGACGAAACGGTAAGCAATTTATTCGATTCGTATTTGTATAACAATAATTATACATTTACGGACGAATACGGTTATGAAATCGATGATTATGATGATGATTCATTGTCGCTTGATTCCTACAATTATTACTACAGCGCACAGCAGAAGTTCAACGCAGGCGTTCTGCCCAGCTATTACGATTCGGTAATCAGTTATGTAAAAGAGTATATCCAGTCGAAAGCCGAATACACTCTTTCTCCCGGCGCCGCTCCGAGTGACAGGGATTTTGTGGAATATTTCATCAACCAGAATCACAAGGGCTACTGTGTTCATTTTGCCACGGCAGGAACGCTTATGCTCAGAAGAGCCGGAATACCTGCGAGATATGTCGAAGGTTATTTTGTCGGCGAATCCAATCTTGAAAACAGCGACGAACAGGGATATTCAAAAATCCCCGACAGCAACGCCCATGCATGGACGGAGGTCTACTATCCGATAATCGGCTGGCAGGTCGTTGATTTCACGCCGTATTACAGTGAAGAAAAGCTGCCCGACGAAAACAGATTCTCAGATTCATCGGAATATGAAAACGACACCGAAAGCGACGCCGAGTCCGAAATCGATACGGACTTCGATTCGGAGGATTCTTCGAGCGATTCGGACAGTGACGAAGATTCCGAAATTATCGGCAGCTCCGACTCATCGGGCAGCGACACCGACGAAATTCAGCTTCCGGAACAGGACGGCGGACTTAAAAGCTTTTTTAAAGTCGGGCTGAAAGTTATAGTTAAAGCTCTTGAGATACTGGCTGTTGCGGCGGTCATAACCGCAGTCTGGGGACTGATTCGCTTTGCTTTCATCAGGGTCAGATTCCTGCGTTTCAATTCCGACGATACGAGAAAATCGGCAGGGCTTATTTATCTTTATTCCTTACGGCTTCTGAGGCTGAAGGGAATCAGACCGGATAAAGGGGAGGGCGACCGTGAATTTGCCGGACGCGCGATGAACAGTATCGAAGGCATAAAAACGAAGGAGTTCGAAAGCTTTACGGATTCGGCGCTGAACTCACGGTTCGGAAAAAATCCTCCGGACAAAGAGGAAATCGACAGAATGAATTCTTTTGTAAAAAAACTGTCCGAAAAGATTTACAATTCAAGCGGTATATTTAAAAGAATTCTGATAAGATATATTTTGTTTATGGATCAATAATATTTACTTTGAATGAGCAAATTTTAAATTTGAACGAAAGTTTGACAGAGGACAGTTAAAGTTTTTGCCCATCTTTTTTCAAAAAGATGGCGGGTCGAGGGCAGAGCCCTCGTGGTTAGTTAAGGGCAACGCCCTTAACTAACCATTACTCCTTAAAAATGCCGCATTGCGTCATTTTTAAAACTTTTCTGTACAAGTTGACTATCAGTTAAACAATTTGCTCATTTATTAATATTCGAAAGAATCTTCGGCAGAATCTCAAATTCTTTAAAACTGTTAAAAAGAAGCTGCGTATTCTTCCGATATATAGTATAAGTTTACAACTTGAAATAATCCTTGATGAGTATTATAATATTAAACAGGAATAAACAACAGGATTTTGAATAGAATTAAAGAAGAATCATTGAACAGGAGATACTCAATATGCAAGAAAAACTGTTTGCGAAAAACTTGCTCGATTTTGATCAGACAATTGCAAAACCGCTTTTTGAAAGCGTAACATATCCGTGGGAAGCGCTTGAAAGACTTTCCGATTTTATTCTTGAACTCGGAAAAACACTTCCGAAAGACAAATACAACAGAATCGGTGACGACATCTGGGTCGCAAAAACAGCCGAGATCGCACCGACGGCATACCTTCACGGTCCGCTGATTATCTGCGACAACGCCGAAGTAAGACACTGCGCATTCATCAGGGGCACGGCTATTGTGGGGGAGAACTGCGTTGTCGGAAACTCAACCGAGCTTAAAGGCTCGATACTTTTCAATTCCGTTCAGGCTCCGCACTACAACTACATCGGAGATTCCATTTTAGGCTATAAATCTCATACTGGCGCAGGAGTTATCACCTCCAACCTCAAGTCCGACAAATCCATGGTTACCGTTCTTTTTGAGGGCGACAAGCTCGACACAAACAGGAAAAAATTCGGAGCTATCATCGGCGATAACACAGAGGTCGGATGCAACAGCGTCCTGAATCCGGGAACCGTTCTCGGACGAAACACGAATGTTTATCCGCTTTCGATGGTAAGAGGATACGTTCCGGAGAACAGCATCTATAAAAACCAGGGTGAGGTCTGCGAAAAGATCTTTGTGAGAAGTTGATTTCTTTGCGGTTCTGCTTTTGACAAAAAGATAAGAAACGCATATAAGGGAGATGTAAAAAAATGAGTTACGAGAAAAAAAGAAAACTTATAATCAGAATAGTTGCCGGCGTGTGTGCATTTCTTTTGATAGGCTCGGTTTTTGTGTCCGTAATTTTTTTAAAAATTTAATTTTGACTGTTGACAAAACAGGTTTCTTGTGATAATATAATATAGTCGTTAAAGCAGTGGTTACGATTACTGCTTTAATATGCGGATATGGCGGAATTGGCAGACGCGCATGGTTCAGGTCCATGTGAAAGCAATTTCATGCAGGTTCAAGTCCTGTTATCCGCACCAGAGTCGCCCTTCGGTTTTCCGGAGGGTGTATTTTTTGTACGGAAAAGCTGCCGCAAGACAACCTTCAGTGTGTACCCTTTAAGGACAAATTCTGACGCAGGTGATAAAATTACTCAACCCAAAAAGTAGGTGTGCGTATTTCGTCTGGCGTTGGCAGTTCGATGAGGACACCTTAGGGACAAATTCTGACGCAGGCGGTGAAGTTACCTAACTCAAAAAGTCGGTGTGCGATTTTCGCCTGGCGTTGCCAGTTCGGAAACTGAGCAGGTCAATTTATATTGTCGGATTCCGAGTTAGAAAATTTTTTTTAAAAAGCTATTGACATTTTCAGGAAAATGTAGTATTATTATAACTGTCGCTGAGAGATACAGCGATTGAGACCCGGGAGCATAGCTCAGCTGGGAGAGCATCTGCCTTACAAGCAGAGGGTCACAGGTTCGAGCCCTGTTGTTCCCACCATATTTAATCTGAAGAAGTCCGATTTTATCGGGCTTTTTTCGTTTTTATGTACACGGAAAAATAAATTGATTTGATATAATAACAAGTATCTTGTGAAGCAGAAAGTATGGAGAAAAAAACGATGAGTAAAACAATTCTTATCATAGAGGACGACAAAGAAATCAGCGATATGCTGCGAATACTGCTTGTGCAGAATGGGTATAAGGTTATATGTGCCTTTTCGGGAACAGAGGGACTTCTCGTTCACAACAGTGATGTCAGCTTGATTCTTCTTGACATTATGCTGCCAGGAAAAAGCGGTGAGGAGATTATCTGTGAATTGAAGGAAAACCATAATGTCCCGGTTATAATCGTCAGTGCAATACATGATGTAAGCAAAAAAGTTGACTTGTTTTCCTTTGGTGCGGACGATTATATAACAAAGCCGTTTCATAATGAAGAACTTCTCGCAAGAATTGCCGTCAGACTTCGGAGCAATTCAAATATCGGGAATTCAGAACAGCTTATTTACAAAGATATAATACTCAACAACAGCGATTTTTCCGTTACATGCTGCGGAAAGAAAGCCGAGCTGTCAAAACATGAATTTGCTCTTTTGAAGCTTCTTATGGAAAATCCAAGCCGTACTTGTACTAAGAGTATGATTTATGATTCGGTGTGGGATTATGAAAATTCTGCTGATGACAACACTCTCAATGTTCATATCAGCAAGCTGCGGAAGAAACTGAAAGAGTGCAATCCGAATGAAGATTATATTGAAACTGTCTGGGGAATAGGCTACCGACTGAAAAAGTAACTTTTTTATATGCGGATAAATTTCTTCTTAAGAATGATATTATGACTTAGAAACCACTATTAACAACTTAAGGATAGCGAAGCTTGTTAAAGTTTTTGCCCGGCTTTTTTCAAAATACCCCGAAGGTAGCTCATAGTGTTGTGCAGTTGATTATCAAGGGCAAGGCACTTGATAACAGGGTTTTTGAATGAGTAAAAAATATGTGAATAGTTTTAAAATATACTTGATCAAGTCGCCTTGGAGCGGCGAGGAGAGTTTATTATTAACCTCGGGAAGGGACGCTTTCTGCCAAAGCGTCCCTCTTTCCAAAACAGTCCGCCGGA
>CAMHNT010000008.1 GCA_946186535.1 uncultured Clostridia bacterium | reverse complement strand
CCCTTCTTTTCTCTCAAAAGCATTTATCCATCAATTAAAAGTGAAATAGTATCATATTTTAATTGTCTTTATTTACAATTTCTGTAAATAAAAAGCCCGTACATTTCACGGAAAATGAAACGTACAAGCTTTTTTAGGTTCATTTCAAATCAAAGCGCTGCCGCAAACTCCTTGAGATAAGCCCTGAAATCCTCGCCGATTTCGTCGTGCTTGAGTGCAGTTTCGACAGCAGCCTGCATAATGCCGAGCTTGTTGCCCATGTCGTATCTCTTGCCTGTGTATTCAACTGCGGACATACCCTTTGTTACGGCAAGCTCCTTCATTGCGTCTGTCAGCTGAATCTCGCCGCCTGCGCCCGGAGCGGTTCTGTCGAGAATGTCAAAAATCTCCGGCGGAAGAACGCATCTTCCGAGAATCGAATAGAGTGAAAGAACCTCTTCAGGAGTCTGGGGCTTCTCGATCATATCCGTACATTTGAAAATGTTGTCTCTGATATTCTCAACCTTGAGCGAGCTGTACTTGCTGATATCCTTCTCGTCAACCTTCTTGATCCCGAGAACGCCGAGTCCGAACTCCTCGTAGGCTCTGATGAGCTGACCGCACGCAGGATCCTCACCCATGATTACGTCGTCGCCGTAAAGAACCGCAAACGGATCGTTTCCGACGAAATTTCTCGCACAGTTTATAGCGTGACCAAGCCCCTTCGTTTCCTTCTGACGAACAAAATATATATTCGCAAGCTTGGAGATATTCACAACCTCGTTGTAGACGTCTGTCTTTCCTCTTGAACTTAGAGCGAACTCAAGCTCAGGAGCTCTGTCGAAATGATCCTCAATGAGACCCTTTCCGCGGTTTGTGATGATGAGGATATCGGTAATGCCGGACTTTACGGCTTCTTCAACAATATACTGAATGGCAGGCTTGTCAACTATAGGAAACATTTCTTTCGGCATGGACTTGGTAGCCGGAAGAACTCTTGTTCCGAGACCTGCCGCAGGGATAACTGCCTTTGTTACTTTCATAATCGTAATCTCCTTCTCTTTTCAAAATCATTTATAAAAAATAAAATTCACAGAAACATTATAATAAGATATATCAAACCGAAAGCCCCTGCAACAAAAGGATTTACTCCTCCGGAAAAATAGAGTGACTTCGATGTTTCACCGTGAGTGAGCTCGGCTTCCTTCGCTTTTTCCTTGATGAATCTTACCTTCCTTATGCAGTGCTTATAATAGCTTTTGTTCGCAAGAATTCCGCATACTATCATAATTCCAAGCTGAATGAATAACATAAGGCTGGGAATCATCATAATCAGCTGTTCGGAAATAGGAAGCTTCTGCATCTCGTTTGCAAGCTCAGAATACTGACTCATATTGAGACTCGACATCTGATCTACCGAAAGACCGACAGACTCAAAAAGCTTTTTCATAACGTCCATGCTCCAGGTTGCCGAAAAATAATATCTTATCGCATAGATAAGCATTTCTATCGAAAAAATCAGCGCCCCGATTTTGTACTGTTTTCTGTAAAGAAACCAAACTCCGGAGAAAACGGCAGCCGAAAAATTGAATTTGTTCGTCTTTCTCTTTATGGCGTCAAACGCCCTGAGATAGTACGGCGTGTTGACCGAAACATAGCAGGCAAGATCGGCAGCCGAAACATTCTCCTCAAACTGCGCGTTCGCCGGAACTCCTGCGAGAGGATCGATCCCCATCGCCGCAGCAGTCCGGAGCGGTTCGTCATCACTGAAAGGATCAAGCTGTTCCGGCTCGGACTCATTAGGATTTTTAATGAATCTTGAACCGCAGCGATTGCAGAAATTCGCTTCGGCTTTATTTCTTTCGCCGCAGAGCGGACAGATCATTTCTCCCGAGACAGGAACGGAATTTCGTCGTGAAGCTGTATTCTCATCCTTGTTCCCTGCATCGTCCTTTTTCCCCTGAGCCGATTCCTTTATTTTTTCGAAACCGTCAAATACGAAGCCTTCGTTATGTTTTTCGGAATTCGGGCAGCCCTTGTTTTCTTTGTAACAGGTTCTGTGCATCGGAGTTCCGCAGTCGGGACAAACGACAACATCGTCGTTCTCTTTAAAATCCAGATTGCAGACGCCGCATTTTAATCCAAGATAGTCTATATTGATCACATCCCTATCCAAACATACATATATAACATAAATACAATTTTGAATATTATACCAAAATTTTGAAAAAATTACAATATAAAAATTTTGTTTAAAGGAATATTAACAAAAAATCTAAAATACTAATAAACAGTAACGAACAATCAACTGTTTTTTTATATATTATAAATACTTTCGCCCAATAACGGAAACACGTAATCCTCGTACAGCGATAAGAAAAAAGATATTTTAAATGTTATTTGACAGAAATGTATTACGGACGGATATACTCATGACCGATCTGACGGCACAGACATTGAAATACTGAAAAATTACACTTTACATTTTTGTCTTTTCATAATATAATAGTATATTAGAAGAAAATTACAGTATCTAAAACTGCATTAAAAATGAGAGGAAAAATAATATGGTACAGTTTGAAGAACTAAAGCTTGCTCTTGAAGAGCTTTTTCCCGATATCGAGGATCTGGCGGACGCACTCGGACTGAAAGCCTGCGAATCCGAAATTGAACAGCTTGAATACAAAGCGGCTGAACCGGGCTTCTGGGACGATACGGAAAACTCCCAGAAGATCCTGCAGAGAACCGGATTTTTAAAAAATAAAGTCGAAAACTACAAACAGCTCGTCAGCGACTATGAGGACACTCTCGCTCTCATCGAGCTCGGCGACGAAGAAGAGGACGAGGAAATTCTCGAAGAGGCTCGTGCCGACTACGAAAAAGTAAAGTCAAGTCTCGAAGCTCAGAGACTCTCCACTCTCCTGACCGGCGAATACGACAACAACAACGCCATTCTCACATTCCACGCAGGAAGCGGCGGAACTGAGGCTCAGGACTGGGCTGAAATGCTCTACAGAATGTACGGCCGCTGGGCTGAAAGACACAACTTCAAAGTCAAGACGATCGACTACCTTGACGGCGACACGGCAGGTCTGAAAAGCGCCGTTATTCTCGTTGAAGGCGAAAATGCCTACGGCTATCTCAAAAGCGAGGCAGGCGTTCACCGTTTAGTCAGGATTTCTCCGTTCGACAGCTCAGGAAGAAGACAGACCTCCTTCGCTTCCCTCGAGGTTATGCCCGAAATTGAAAAGGACACAAACATCACGATTCCTGCCGAGGACATAAAAATGGACGTTTACCGTTCGAGCGGCGCCGGCGGACAGAAGGTCAACAAAACATCGTCCGCAGTCCGTCTGACTCATATCCCGACAGGCATAGTCGTTGCTTCCCAGGTTGAAAGAAACCAGTTTGCAAACCGTGACATTGCCATGAAGATGCTTATTTCAAAGCTTGTTGAAATCAAGGAGAAAGAGCATCTCGAAAAAATCGAGGATATCAAGGGCGTTCAAAAGGAAATATCATGGGGCAGCCAGATTCGTTCCTATGTATTCATGCCGTACACACTCGCAAAGGATCACAGAACGAAGTTCGAATCCGCAAACATTCAGGCAGTCATGGATGGAGATATCGACGGTTTCATCAATGCATATCTGAAAGCGGAAAGTCAGGGTTCGCTCGAAAGCGGAGAGTAATTAATATCCTTTTTAAAAAGCACAGAAATTTTATTTTATAAAAACAGCTTGTCAAAAACAACCGTTCCTAAACGAAAAAGGAACGGTTTTATTTTTGTAACTTTTGTTGCAAATAATCGCAGAATATAGTAAGATATAAAATATAAAACGTTATATCGGAGGGGTGTATTATGAAATGTCCGTATTGTTCATATGAAGAAAGTAAGGTTATAGACTCACGTCCTGCCGATGACGGCGAGAGAATCCGACGTCGGAGAGAATGTACAAAATGCGGCAAGCGCTTTACAACACACGAGACCGTTGAAACCATTCCGATAATTGTTGTGAAAAGAGACGGCTCCCGTGAAGCCTTCGACAGTGACAAGCTTCTTTCGGGACTCCTCAGAGCCTGCGAAAAACGTCCCGTTCCTCTTGAAACTATCGAGGGCATCTCGAAAACAATCGAGCTTGATCTTCAGAATTCACTCGACAGAGAGGTTACTTCACAAAAAATCGGCGAGCTTGCGATGGACGCTCTCCGGACTGTCGACGAGGTTTCGTATGTACGCTTTGCTTCCGTGTACAGACAGTTTAAGGATATCAACACATTTATGGAGGAACTGAACAAGCTTTTGTCGGAGAAGAGATGAAGGCAATGTTGTCAACTTAAGTTTTCCGGTAAGGGGACGCTCCAAGAAGTCAAGCCCAAGGCGCAGACTGATTGGAAAGCGGAACTTATGCGTTAGCTGGGCTTGAGTATAAGGGATTTCGCTCGTTGCGACGAGCGAGCAGGGGCGCTGCCCCATGCACCCCGCGGGCGCCCGTAGGAAGTACCCTTGGGGTACCTTTGAAAAGGCTTGAGCGAAACTTTTATCGTCTTCGCTATGCAAAAAGTTAAACAGACTGCCGTTTTTTCCGGCAGTCTGTTTTTTTATTCCAACTTAAGCTGTAAATTCTCCGCTTCTTCCCCTGACGGAAGTGCGCCGAGTGTCGGAAGAGTTTTTGAACGGTAGCGGTTCGGGTTGACAAATCTTCCCTCTTCGTACTTTTCAATCTTCATTAAGATATGACCCTTTTTCAGTCTCATAGCCGCAACGCCCTGTGTACTTCTCGTTGTCTTGAGCGGAATCGAGCCGGAATGCAAAAGAAGCATTCTTCCCGAAGTGGACGTCATAACAATATCACAATCCTCCGAAATAAACATAATATCCGCAAGCGGTGACTTATCGCTGTAGGCTCCCGTCAGCTTCTTTCTGTTTGTTTTTGTTGCGTAGACATTTAGCGGAACCTTTGCGAGCTTTCCGTTCTCAAATCCGAACAGCATGAATCCCTCATAATCCTTTGTGACTATCATGGAAACAGGAAGCTCCTCCTCGTCCATTCCGAGCTTCGCCGCAACGAACTCACCGAGAACGCTTGCTTTTGTGTCGGGGAAATCAGCCGCCTTGGCTTTATAGACCTGACACTTATTTGTGAAGAACAGCAGATCAGCGGTATTGGTCGATTCATAGCTCTGGCAGATGAAGTCGCCCTCCTTAAGCTTCTGCTCACCGCTCATTCTGAGAGACAGCGGAGTTATTTTCTTGAAATACCCCTCCTTTGTGAAGTACAGATTAACAGGGTAATCGGTAATTTCGGGAACAATTTCAACCTCCTTGATATCCTCGGGGTTAATAAGAGTTGAAACTCTATCCTTGCCGTACTTTTTAGAAACGTCCTTAAGCTCCGAAACAATGATATTTTTTACCTTTGTTTTGCTTGAGAGGATTGCTTCAAGCTCGGAGATCTCCTTTTCAAGCTCTTCGATTTCCTTTGTACGTTTAAGAATGTATTCACGGTTGAGGTGTCTGAGCTTGATTTCTGCAACATACTCAGCCTGTATCTCGTCAATACCGAAGCCGATCATGAGGTTCGGAACAACCTCTGTTTCCTCTGCCGTTTCTCTCACAATTTTTATAGCCTTATCGATATCAAGAAGGATTTTTTCCAGACCCTTAAGAAGATGAAGTTTGCTCTGCTTTTTTTCGAGATCAAAGGCTGTACGTCTGCGAACGCACTCGACGCGGAAAGCAATCCACTCCTCCAGAAGCTCCCGAACTCCGAGAACTCTCGGAACTCCTGCAATCAGAACGTTAAAGTTGCAGGCAAAGGAATCCTCGAGAGGAGTCATTTTATAGAGCTTCTGCATGAGAAAATCTGGGTCGATATTTCTTTTAAGGTCTATCGTGATTTTTAATCCGTCGATACCCGTTTCGTCACGGACGTCCGATATTTCTTTTATCTTTCCGCCCTTTACAAGGTCGATTATTTTTTCGATAATAGCCTCCGAGGTCGTTGTCGGAGGGATACTCAGAACGTCTATGCAGTTTGCCGAGCTGTCATAATTATATGTTCCACGAACCTTGAAGCTTCCTCTTCCTGTCTGATAAATATTCTTAAGCGTATTCACATCATAGATTATCTGACCGCCGCCGATAAAATCCGGTGCAGGAAGCGTTGTCATAATATCATGGTTTTTATCCTTAATAAGCGCAATCGTTGTTTCGCAAAGCTCCCTCAGATTAAAGGAACAGATAGAACTTGCCATACCTACCGCAATACCCGTGTTTGCATTCACGAGAACAGACGGAAACGTAGCCGGAAGCAGTGTCGGTTCTTTCAGCGTATTGTCGTAGTTGTCGACAAAATCGACGGTATCCTTATCGATATCCTTGAAAAGCTCGTTGCATATAGAGTCAAGCTTTGCCTCAGTATATCTCGAAGCCGCCCACGCCATGTCACGGCTGTAGAACTTACCGAAGTTTCCTTTGCTGTCAACGTAGGGGTGAAGCAATGCCTCATATCCTCGGCTGAGTCTTACCATTGTATCATAAATCGCACTGTCGCCGTGAGGATTGAGCTTCATCGTCTGACCGACAATGTTTGCAGATTTGGTTCTCGTAGGCCCCAGAAGCCCCATTTTATACATAGTATAAAGAAGCTTTCTATGGGACGGCTTGAATCCGTCAATCTCGGGAATCGCACGGGACAGAATAACGCTCATAGCATAGGGCATATAATTTTCTTTTATCGTGCTCACAATTTCCTGATTTACGACGTCGCCTGCGCCTTTGATCACACCTTTTATATTAGGCTGAGAAGAGTTATTTTTCTCAGTCTTTTTTCGTCTTGCCATAATTCTCCTCTCCCCCTTTTCATCAGCTTACATCGAGATTGTCGATATAATCCGCACCGTATTTTACTATATAATCCTTACGGCCGCTCAGGTTGTCGCCGAGCAGGATATCAAAAATTTCAGCCGTCTTTTCCGCATCGTCGGGCATTATCTTGATAAGCCGCCTTGTGGCAGGGTTCATTGTCGTAAGGTTCATCATATCGGGTTCGTTCTCACCGAGACCCTTTGAACGCTGAACGGTGAACTTTTCCTTGCCGATTTCTTTAATATACTCGTCCTTTTCCTGCTCGGTATATGCAAAATAGATCTGATTCTTTGTCGTTATCTCATAAAGCGGCGATTCTGCAATAAACACCTTGCCCTCCTTAATAAGAGTCGGAGTAAGCCTGTAAAGCATGGTCAGCAGAAGCGTTCTTATCTGGAAGCCGTCAACATCGGCATCGGTACAGAGAATAACCTTATTCCACCTGAGCATATTGATGTCAAAAAGCGAAAGGTTCTTGTTCGATTTTGACTTTGTTTCAACACCGCAGCCCAAAACCTTAAGCAGGTCGGTAATAATTTCACTCTTGAATATCTTGTCATAATCAGCTTTCAGGCAGTTCAGGATCTTACCTCTGATAGGCATGATCGCCTGAAAATCCGGGTTTCTCGCCTGCTTACACGCACCGAGAGCCGAGTCACCCTCAACGATAAAAAGCTCTCTCTGAGCCGTGTCCTTGCTTCGGCAGTCAACGAACTTTGCAACACGGCTTGTCATGTCCATATTGCTCGAGAGCGTTTTCTTGATGTCAAGTCTTGTTTTCTCAGCCTTTTCACGGCTTCTCTTGTTGACGAGAACCTGACCTGCGATTTTGTCGGCTTCAAGAGGATTTTCTATAAAATAAATTTCAAGCTGATGACGGAGGACCTCAACGAGAGCGTCCTGGATACCCTTGTTGTTGATAGCCTTTTTAGTCTGGTTTTCGTAGGACGTAACGCTTGAAAACGAGGATATAACTATTACAAGACATTCCTCGACATCATTGAATTTTATCTTGCTTTCACTCTTGTTGTACTTTCCGTTCTGCTTTAAATAAGCGTCTATCTGATAGACAAAAGCATTCTTGACAGCCGCCTCATGTGCGCCGCCGTGCTCAAGCCAGCTCGAGTTGTGATAGAATTCCTGAGCTTTGACCTTGTTTGAAAAAGCAAGCGCAATGTTCATTTTTGCCTTGTACTCAGGCTTGTCGGCTCTGTCACGAACCATTCTCTCAGCCTGCCACGACTGAACGGAGGTGAGTCCGTCCTCTCCGACAATTTCCTTGACATGATCGACAATACCGTTGTTGTAAATAAATTCGGTTGTATCAAAGCCTTTGCCGTTCTGAACACGGAAAATAAACTGAATTCCTGCGTTTACGATAGCCTGTCTGCGGATAATGTCAAGAAAATATTCTACAGGTATATCTATATCGGTGAAAACCTCGAGGTCGGGTCGCCAGCGGATTTTTGTACCTGTATCCTTTTTGCTGTAATTTGTCTTTTTAAGACCGCCGACATTCTCGCCCTTTTCAAAGGAAAGTGTATAGCGCTTTCCGTCACGTCTGATATCAACCTCCATGAACTCGGAGGAATACTGAGTCGAGCAGAGACCCAGTCCGTTGAGTCCCAGCGAATACTCATAGTTTTCGCCCTCGCTGTTGTTATATTTGCCGCCGGCATAAAGCTCGCAGAAGACAAGCTCCCAGTTATATCTTTCCTCATTGTTGTTGTAATCAACGGGGATACCTCGTCCGTGATCCTCGACCTCGATAGACTTATCCGAAAAATACGTCACCGTGATTGAACGTCCGTAGCCCTCTCTCGCCTCATCGATAGAGTTTGAAAGGATCTCGAAGAACGAATGCTCACAGCCCTCAAGTCCGTCCGAGCCGAAAATTACCGCAGGTCTTTTTCTGACTCTGTCGGCGCCCTTTAACGAAACTATACTTTCGTTATCATACTCAGGTGTCTTTTTCTTAGCCATTTAATCAAATTCCTTTTCTTTTATTAATAATTTTCTTGTGTTGTTAAAACCACTGTTAAAGTTTCGCTCAAGCCTTTTCAAAGGCTTGCGGTTTCCAAAGGCAGCGCCTTTGGTCGCCGTCCGCAGACGGCGAAATCCCCTATGCTCCACTCAGCGGAGTGGGGGCAGAATAAACTTTCACATAAAGTCAAGTTTGGGTGGGGGCGAACCTGCTGACAGTGGTTCGCCCCAGGGAAAAACTTACGGTTTTAACACTTTTTTATATCGCAACAAGTTATTTATATTGTCTCCATTGTAGTTTATTATTGTATTTATATGTAACCAATAAATTCAGCACCCATGTTCTTTCAGAAATTCATACAGCCCTACAATCGGTATATCACTCTTCTTACCCTTCAGCTTTTCGTTCAAGAGATCCGCTGCATTCACAATGTCATTGAATTCTATTTCACCTATATCATTATCCGCTTCTATTCTGAGCCTGATACGCTGAGTTGTACTGTATCTTACACGAACCTCATACGGCTCGCAGGACAAGGACGTTATATCTGAAATATTCATTTCATAACTTTTGAAAAGGTGCTTCCAGCGGAGCGTTTTTCCGTCCGAGCTTATAACCGTAGGACGGCTTAGATACATTTCACCAAAGATGCAAAACGGGACAAGAAGCAGTACAAATAAGATAAAAGCAGCAAAATTGAAAACAGTCAAAATCCATGCCAAATATACCATAAAAAACACAACCATAAATCCAACAAACATATTGATTATTGTATCATTTTGATGTATTTCAATTTTGATATTTTCTCTCATGATGAATCCTCCTTTTGCATGTATATCCTATATTTCCTCTCCTATGCCGTCATGAATTTTTATAAGTCTTTTTTCTTGACGCACAGTGCTATAATCAATTCAACCGCTCCCACACAAAACCAAAGTATACCCAAAGGAATCTTACCAAATAAAAACCATACAATCGAAGCAGCGATAAAAGCTGCCGACAAAACAAACATACTCAGGCTGTTTGAATTTTTCTTGTCATTCATTTTTATTCTCCGTTATAATTCTAAATTTAACGCTTTATATACTCCCATTTTACAGAATTCACACAATGAAAATGCAGCTCTGAAACAGCGTCTAATGGTGTTATTGTGCCATTATATTTGAATGTGACAATATTCTTGTAATCATTATCAATATGTTCAATTTCAAAATCCCATGCTCCATTATAATTTAGTGTCTTTATGCAGGTAAGAGTTATTTCATGAAGATCGCTTTCATCGGGGGCATATATGATTATTCTCGCAGTTTCATAATCATTCGGATTTTTAGCGTGAGCTTTATCCCAATATTTGTCCCACGCTTCGTCCAAATATAAATTTCTTTTCATTTTTGTTCCCCTTAAAATCAGATTGAAAAATAAAAGCAATTACCGGTAAGGTTTATGAGTCGGACTTATAACAAAATCCACTTTCCGAAACAGACTGCACCAAAATGCATGACGCATTGTTTTTACCTTTAAAAAATGTATAAGCTTTTAATAATAATGCTCCTATCTCAGTAAATCAGAATTTATTACTACTTTTTCTTAATGCAAAAATCGCACTTTGTTCCACCTGTTCCTAATGTCTGTTTTCTTTCAAACGTAAAGAATTCAAGATTACCATAAGCATATTCATCACTCTGACAAAAGCTTGCTATCAGTTCGGGACATCCAAGTTCAGAGAGATATTTACAATATGGACATTCAAGAATATCAAATCGAGCCTCCGTTTTCGAATAACTCACAAAATTATTTTGAAATCCACCTTTTTCACCAAATATTTTTCCTGCTATAAATTTCATTATTGGAAGAAATGCGTTTTTCATTCCCGGAATGTGTAATGATTTATTAATAGTTGCTCCAGTTTTTTCTCCATATGCCTTTGTAGATAATTCTATCCATTCATATGCCGTTGTAGGATAATATTCTTTTATTGTTAAGTATAATGCTGCACGTTCACAACACTGTTTCCAATGCATTTGTGCAATTCCGCCAAGTCGGTTCTTAGATAACAATTTCTGATATAATATATAAGTCTCATCTGCAATTTTTTCGGCTGTTATCAAATCAGAGGCTGTTCTTATTTTGTAAAATGTAGGAGCATATGAACCCTTACTCCCATATATTCTGTTTTTCACAACTACACCCCAATTTTCTATTTATGTTACTTCGACCCCTTCAATTCATTTATCTTATCACACAGAAACGCTGCATGCTCAAATTCAAGCAGTCTTGCGGCGGCTTTCATTTCCTTTGTAAGCTGTTCGACTTTTAACCGCCAAAAGAATTAGTCAACAGGCAGCTGCTTCCCGAAACAGACTGCGCCAAAATGCAGGACGCATTGTTTTTACCCTTGAAACCAATGTATAACCTTTTAACCATAACGTTCCTATCTCAGTAACCCGGAATCTTAATTTATCTGTTTCAATACACTTGCTTCCCAGCCTGTTCTGGCAACGAGATATTCATGTTCGGGGTATTGCTCAATTTCATAAATCGTCCAAACCCCGTCCTTAGTTTTACAAACCACTTTCCATGTTTCTTTATATGGTCCGATTTCTCTATAGTTGATTTCTTCGTAGATTTTACCGTCAAATTCAAAATTATGACCATCATAATCTGCTCGTTTCAAGCTGCTGTCTCTTAGCCATAATCCAATTACCGTAAATAGGATAGCAAATAGAATAATTGAAATAATTATTATTACGTTCTTCTTTTTTGTCATTATTTGTTTCCTTTCTGAATTGCGATTCAGACTACTTCGATCCCTTCAATTTATTTATCTTATCACGCAGGAACGCTGCATGCTCAAATTCAAGCAGTCTTGCGGCGGCTTTCATTTCCTTTGTAAGCTGTTCGATGAGCTGCTTTTTCTCCTCGGCTGTAAGACGCTTCTTCGGCTTCTTGTCATCGTCGGCGTGAGTTGAAATTTCGAGAACGTCGCTTACCTTTTTGATAATCGTCTTAGGAGTGATTCCGTGCTCCTCGTTGTATCTCATCTGAATTTCACGTCTGCGTGCTGTTTCCGTCAGAGCCTTTTCCATCGACGGAGTAACGCTGTCGGCGTACATGATAACCTCGCCCTCGCTGTTTCGTGCGGCACGGCCTATCGTCTGAATAAGACTTCTCTCACTTCTGAGGAAGCCCTCCTTGTCTGCGTCAAGAATAGCAACAAGCGCAACCTCGGGAATATCAAGTCCCTCTCTCAGAAGATTGATTCCGACAAGCACGTCAAACTCGCCCAGACGAAGCCCCCTGATAATTTCCATACGCTCAACGGTATCTATATCATGGTGCATATAACGCACTCTTATACCCATAGCTTCAAAATACGAGGTCAGATCCTCAGCCATTTTCTTCGTGAGCGTAGTCACAAGCGTTCTGAATCCCTTTGCCACCCTTGCGTTTATCTCCGAAATAAGGTCGTCTATCTGCCCTTCGGTAGGTCTCACCGATATTTCGGGGTCAAGCAGACCTGTAGGACGGATAACCTGCTCCGCTATAAGTTCGCTCTTTTCAAGCTCAAAATCGCCGGGAGTAGCCGACACAAACACCGCCTGATTTATTTTACTGTAAAATTCGTCAAAATTCAAGGGGCGGTTGTCAAAAGCCGACGGAAGCCGGAAGCCGTAGTCAATAAGATTCTGCTTTCTCGCATGGTCACCTGCAAACATACCCCTGACCTGCGGAAGCGTTACGTGCGACTCGTCCACAAACAGCAGGAAATCCTCGGGAAAATAGTCTAAAAGCGTATAAGGCATACTCCCCGGCTCTCTTCCCGAAAGCACACGGGAATAATTCTCGATACCCGAACAGAAGCCGATTTCAAGAAGTGACTCAATATCGTATCGTGTACGCTGTTCGATTCTCTGAGCCTCGAGAAGCTTGCCCTCGTTTCGGAAGTAAGCAAGCCTTTCTTCAAGTTCCTTTTCAATATCCTTGATAGCCCTCTGCATCTTGTCCTGCGGTACAATATAGTGCGACGCAGGATAAATTGCGGCATGTCTCAGATTGGCGATAAACTCTCCCGTAAGCGGATTTATCTCGCTGATACGGTCAATTTCGTCTCCGAAAAATTCAACCCTGATAATATTGTCGCCGCTCGCCGCAGGAAAAATCTCAACGACGTCTCCCCTAACTCTGAATTTATTTCTTACAAAGTTGATGTCGTTTCTTTCGTACTGTAATTCAACAAGCTTTTTCAGAAGCTCGTCTCTCGATTTCTCCATGCCGGGACGGAGAGAAATAACCATTGTACGGTAGTCGATAGGGTTACCCAGGCTGTAAATACACGAAACACTGGCAACAATAATAACGTCTCTCCGCTCGGACAGAGCAAGCGTTGCACTGTGGCGAAGCTTGTCTATCTCGTCGTTTATGGACGAGTCCTTTTCAATATATGTGTCTGTTGAAGCGATGTATGCTTCCGGCTGATAGTAATCGTAGTATGACACAAAGTATTCCACGGCATTTTCCGGAAAAAACTCCTTGAACTCGCTGCAAAGCTGTGCGGCAAGGGTTTTGTTGTGCGCAAGAACAAGCGTAGGTCTGTTGAGCTTAGCGATAACATTCGCCATGGTAAACGTCTTACCCGAACCGGTAACTCCGAGCAGGGTCTGTTCCTTGCTTCCGCTCTCTATGCTTTTAACAATTGCGTCAATAGCCTGAGGCTGGTCGCCTGTCGGTTTGTAATCGGATTTCAATTTAAAACAACTATCGGACACAAGAATCACATCGCTTTCGAAAAATTTTAAAAGAGAACCGTTAAGGTTTTTGCCACGCTTTTTTTAGTGCACCGGCGAAGCGAAGCTGAAAAAGTTTTGATCCAACTTTTTCAAAAGTTGGCGGTTTCCAAAGGCAGAGCCTTTGGTCGCCGTCCGCAGACGGCGAAACTCCTTTAGCGTTCAGCCCTCTGCAAGGGGTGAATCAGAAAACAGTCCGGTGGACTGTTTTCTGAAAGGGGACGCTCTGGCAGAGAGCGTCCCCTAAACAGTAGGGTAAAT
The DNA here is from genome assembly GCA_946186535.1 of uncultured Clostridia bacterium. Classification (GTDB taxonomy): domain Bacteria; phylum Bacillota; class Clostridia; order Oscillospirales; family Acutalibacteraceae; genus RUG592. The sequence goes on along the minus strand of CAMHNT010000008.1, from coordinate 3,639 downwards.
CACACTAAGTTAATAACATTGCCTATCGGGAGCTTCGTTCCCGAACTCTATCAATTTATTATTTATCCATTCATCAGAATATAAACAATATAAATTTAGCCATACATTTCATTATACCATAAATTTCAAAAAGTACAACACAAAATTACACCGATTCAGATTTATACTTTTCTGATTCGGTGTATTTTCGTATTATTTATTTAAGCCCTTTAATAATGTAAAAATTACTTTGCCTTTGAATCGCCGGGGTTGTTGATGTCATAAAGCACCCTGCACTGCTTGCCTTTCATTTTTGCAACAATGCCGCTGCTATATGAAACATGCGTTTTGGCTCTTCTGTAAACAATTCCGTTGACTTCATACTGATAGACCGGATATCTCATATTGCCGCCGGTATGAGAATTCCTTAATCCGAAATACACTTCGTACTGCATACCGTTCTGTTCGTTTATCATTCCACCTCGTTCGTTAAACCGTTTTCCGTCAATAACTCCCTCGCCGGTGTAAAAGCCTACGCACTCTCCCTGATACTTATTCCTTCCAAACATAATTATACCTCTCTTATATCACTTTACATCAAGCACAATCTTTCCGTCATTCTCCGAAACATTTATCTCGCTGAAGCTTCCCTCTCCGCGCATTACAATTTCGGTTGTAATAGCGTCCTCGACTTCCTTCCGAATAAAGTTTCTCAAATCACGTGCGCCGCTCTTTCCGCCTCTTGACTTCTCGGCAATGTAGGAAACTGCCTTGTCGTCGTAACTGAAACTGATTCCCTTTTCCTTGAGTGAAGTAACATACTCGTTGAGAAGAAGTCTTGCGATATTCCTGAAGTCCTCCTCGGTCAGGACGTTGAAGCTTATGATTTCGTCAACTCTCGCGAGGAATTCCGGACGGAGGAAATCCGACAGAGCCTTCATAGCCTTTTCCTTGCTCATTTCGGTTTCGCTCTTGTTGAAGCCGAGAATACCCTCATGAATGTCGCTTCCTGCGTTGCTTGTCATGATTATGACGGTGTTCTCAAAGTTGACAACTCTTCCGTGAGCGTCAGTCAGCCTGCCTTCGTCGAGAATCTGAAGAAGAATGTTGAGTACATCCGGGTGAGCCTTTTCTATCTCGTCGAAAAGCAAAACCGAATATGGACGGCGGCGAACCTTTTCCGTAACCTGTCCTGCCTCGTCATAGCCGACATATCCCGGAGGTGAACCGATAATCTTCGAAACGGAGTGCTTCTCCATAAACTCGGACATATCAAGTCTGATGAGTGTTTCCGGAGAATCAAAAAGCTCAACAGACAGAACCTTTACAAGCTCGGTTTTTCCGACACCCGTAGGACCTACGAAAATAAACGACGCAGGGTGTCTTCTCGGGCTTATCTGAACACGGCTTCTTCTGATAGCCGCCGAAAGCGCCTCAACGGCTTCGTCCTGTCCGACAATCTTTGCCTTTAGCTTTTCATCGAGATCCGCAAGCTTTCTCAGCTCGTTCTCCTGAACCTTTGAAGCCGGAATGCCTGTCCAAAGCTCTATAACGTGAGCTATATCGTCCTCGGTAACTACCGTCGAAAGCTCGTCCTCATTGAATGCCTCGATTTTCTTTTTAACTCTCGCAAGATCGGTTCTCACAAGAGAAAGCTTTGCATAGTCGATATCATCGGAAGATGTCATTTCCTGTTCCCTTTCGCTGAGCTTGTCTCTTTCCGAAACGAGAGCCTGATACTCTGCGGCAACCTTGTTTCTCAGAGACGCACTTACGCAGGCTTCGTCAAGAAGATCGATCGCCTTGTCGGGAAGGAATCTGTCGGTAATATATCTTTCCGAAACAACAACGGCACGTCTGACTATCTGATCCGACACCGTAACGTTGTGATATTTTTCATAGTAGCCCTTAACGCCTGTCAGCACCTCAACCGTATCCTCGATCGAAGGCTCCGCAACGGTTACAGGCTGGAATCGTCTTTCAAGAGCGGAATCCTTTTCGATATACTTTCTGTATTCGTTGAAGGTGGTCGCACCGATAACCTGAATCTCACCTCTCGACAGAGCAGGCTTCAGAATATTTGCGGCATTCATCGTGCCCTCCGAATCGCCCGTTCCCACAAGATTGTGAACCTCGTCGATGAAAAGAATTATATTTCCGTGGTCCTTGATTTCGGAAGTAAGACCCTTGATTCTCGCTTCGAACTGACCTCGGAACTGTGTTCCTGCCACGAGAGACGTCAGATCCAGAAGATAGATCTGCTTATCCTTGAGTCTCTGAGGAACGTCGCCTGCTGCTATTCTCTGCGCAAGGCCCTCTGCGATCGCCGTTTTTCCGACGCCGGGTTCACCGATGAGACAGGGATTGTTTTTTGTACGTCTTGAAAGTATCTGAATTACTCTTCCTATTTCCTGATCTCTTCCGATGATCATGTCAAGCTGATTGTTTTCGGCTTTTTTCGTAAGATTTTCGCAGTATGTATTCAGGTGCTTATATTTTTTCTTTTCCTTGCGGATTTTTGAGGAGGAAGCAGAATCAGCGTTTTCAGCCGTCTTCCCGCTGCCGTCCGAGCCGTTTTTTGAATCATTGTCATTTTTGTTGAAAATATTTTTAAGGAAAGGAAATGCCGGAGCGCCGTGAGAGAAATCGTCATCACCGTTGCCGTCATCGTCCTCGTCGTAGTCGTCCATATCTCCCATCGCCTGAGAGTACATCTGACCTATGGCGGACATATCGAAATCTCCGTCCTCGCTGATAAAATCTCCCATCTGATCATATATTTCATTGATTTCCTTTTCGGAAATTCCCATTTTTTCCATTAAATCATTTACCGGCTTTATGCCAAGCTCTTTAGCACAAGAGAGGCAATAGCCGCTCGGTGAATTTGTGTCCCTATCGGTTGAAACAAAAACCACTGCAGGACGTTTTTTACATCTTATGCAGAACATATTAATCTCCTTAATGTTACAAATAATAGTAATTATACTTAATATTTATCAGATAATTATTAAATATCATTTAACAAATTTTTAAATATTCTGAAATATCCTATCACGGCAACAATCATCATAACGGCTGTAACCGAAAAAAGCGCCATGACAATTCCGAAAATCTCAATATCAAACATATACATAAAAACCGCCGCAAGCGATGATATATAAAAAAGAACCGTCGCCGTTTTTCCGTACCATTTTGCTCCGGGCGGATTTATTGATTTTTTCAGAAGTACCAGCGAACCGACTATCATCATGATATCCTTTGCGGCAAACATAACGGCAACCGGAAGAAATCCGGGAAACATCGCCGCCACACAGAAACTCACCGCAAAGAGAGTCAGTTTGTCGGCGAGAGGATCAAGATACTTTCCGAGCTGTGAGGTCTGGTTAAAGGTTCTTGCGACAAAGCCGTCAAGGAAATCGGTAATCCCCGAAACAGACAGAACAACAAAGGACGCAGGAAAATTTCCCTTCAGAAACAGTATCAGAAACGGAACCGTCAGAACTATTCTTATTGACGTCATTATATTTGGAACTGTCAGATTGTTTTCGGAAAAAACAGAAACATAACCTTTAGCCGTATTTTCAGACTCAGCCAAGCATATCCCCCCATATCGCCAATGTCATCAACTTAAGAAATTTCTGGCGAAGCAAAGCCGGAAAA